>DIWQ01000042.1 GCA_002423555.1 Patescibacteria group bacterium UBA6102 | reverse complement strand
AATCGGCGAAAAAATAATCGCCGCCGCCAAAAGCGGAAAATTGAAAATGCGCCCCCGGTGGCATTTTGTCCTGCGGGCGGTTTTGTGGCTGGCCGGCGCGGTGATCGCGGTGTTGGCGGCGCTTTATTTTGCCAGCTTGTTTTTGTTCATCAACCGCGAAACCGGCATTTGGCTGGCGCCGGTTTTCGGCTGGCGCGGCGTTTTGATTTTTTTGGCATCGGCGCCGTGGCTGATTATTTTATCGGTGCTGGTGTTCGCGCTGGCGCTGGAAATTTTGGTGCGGCGTTACGAATTTACCTACCGCCTGCCTCTTTTGTATTCGGCGTTGGCGGTCCTGTTGGTTGTTTTTGCCGGCGCGGCGCTGTTGGCGCGAACCCCTCTGCATGAAAATCTTTCCCGCTGTCCCCGCGGCGACCGCCTGCTTGAACCTGCTCATTTTGCTCCCGAAGCTTCTCCCTGCGGCACCGGCATTTATCGCGATCTGGGGCCGCGCCGCTTCCATGATTTTTATTACGGAACGATCAAAAATATCGCCGGCGCGGATTTTATCATCATCACCCGCCAGCGGGAAGATTTTATCGTGCGGATAAATTCCCAAACCCGCCTGCCCTTTGGCGCGCAATTTGAAATCGGCGACGAACTGGCGGTGGTGGGCGATCGGAAGGGCGATCAAATAGACGCTTTCGGCATTGTTGAAATTAATCGTTAAACGGCAAATCCGTTAAACCAATAAATATGATTTCCTTTATAAAAAAACACAAAAAAATTTCATTGGTCGCAATTTTGATTTTGGCGGCGGCCGGTTATTATTTTTTCAAACCCGATACCGCCAGCCAGACCCAAACGGTTTATACTTATGGTGCGGTTGAAACCGGCGCGATTATGCAAACGGTTTCGGGCACCGGGCAGGTGTCGCCGGCGCGGGAAACGGCGCTAAAATCAAAAACCGCGGGGGAGGTTTTGGAGGTTGCGGTTGTTGCCGGCCAATCCGTAAAAGCGCAAGACGTCATTGCGCGGATTGACGATGATGATGCGCAAGACGCCGTTTATGACGCGCGCGTGGCGTTGGAAAGCGCCCAAATCGCGCTGGATGAATTATATGAGCCGGCTGATGATCTGGCTCTTACTCAGGCGGAAAACGCGCTGGTTCAAGCCAAAGAATCTTTGGCAAGCGATCAAGACGATCTGGCGCAATCATATAAACAAGGATTCACTTCGGCGGCGAGCGCGTTTTCCAGCTTGTCGTCAATTATTTCCGGATTGCAGGATATTGTCGCCGGCGCCAGTTCCTACGTAACACAATCCAATCCGACTTATCTTGATTATTATGCTGATGCCATCAAGGATTATGATTCACAGGCGTCATTGCTGGTGGCGCAGAGCGCGGCGGCGTGGCGGCAAGCAAAAGACCAGTATGACCGGAATTTTGCCGATTATAAAAAAACGAGCCGGGAGTCTTCAAACGAAGAGATAGAAAATTTGCTCAACCAGACCTATGAGACCGCCAAGCTGGCGCAAGAAGCCTTGAAAAACACGGCCACTTTGGTCCAGCGCTACAAAGACGTGATGGAGAATCAAAATTTGACGGCGCAAACTTTTAGCGAAACGCATTTGTCGTCCTTGTCAGGCTATACGACTCAAAATAATTCCAATTTAAGCAATTTACTTTCCGCCAAACAGGCGATTGACAATGCCGAAAGCGCGGTGGTTAATGCCCAGCGCACTCTTGATGAAAAAACCAAATCATTGGATAAATTGACGCAAGCGCCCGATGAATCCGACATCAAGTCAAAAACATTGGCGGTGGAGCAAAAACAACGGGCGCTTGACGCGGCGCGGGAAGCGCTGGCGGATTGCACGATTGTCGCTCCGTTTGACGGTGTTGTCGCCGCGATTGATATCAAGGCGGGAGACGAGATTGCTTCGGGAGCGTCCGTGGCGACGATTATCACCGCCAATCAAGTTGCTTCAATCACCCTTAACGAAGTGGATATCGCCAAGGTTGAAGCCGGGCAAAAAGCCGCCTTATCGTTTTCGGCGGTTGACGAACTTACCATCACCGGCAAAGTGGCCCAGGTGGGCGTGATGGGATCGGTGAGTCAGGGAGTGGTGAGCTATGAAGTGGTTATCGCTCTGGACGAAGCTAATCCGCAGGTGAAATCGGGGATGAGCGTGTCGGCGTCGGTAATCACGCAGATTAAGCAGGATGTCCTTTTGGTGCCGTCAACGGCGGTAAAAACCGCCAATGACGGTTCGGCCTATGTTTTGATGGAGCCTTCCGGCGGAAGCGCCGATGCGGCGCCGCGCGAACAAACGGTGTCAATCGGTCTATCCGACGATCAAAACACGGAAATTATTTCGGGGATAAGCGAGGGCGACCGCGTGGCGGTGTCCTCTTCCAAACAAAGCGCGGCGGCATCTTCGTCCCCGGTGCAAGCAGGCGGTTCAATGTTTAATATCGGCGGCATGGGCGGACCGATGAGATAAAATTAAAAACGAAAAATGAAAAAGTAAAAACGAAAATTAAAAGTTTTAAAGTTTTGATTTATGGTTTTGACTTTTAACTTTTGAGTTTTGACTTCTTTCCATGATTGAATGTAAAAATATCACCAAGATTTATCAAACGGGCGCGAGTGAAGCCGCCAAAGTGTTGAAGGGCGTGTCGTTTTCTGTTGATGACGGAGAATTTGTGGCGATAATCGGACCGTCGGGATCGGGCAAATCCACGCTGATGCATATTTTGGGAATGTTGGACACTCCGACATCGGGAGATTATTTTTTGGACGGGAAAAATGTTGCCGGATATTCCGATGACGATCTGGCTGAAATCAGAAAAAACAAAATCGGTTTCGTGTTCCAATCATTCAATCTTTTGCCGCGCGCCACGGTTCTGCGCAATGTTTGTTTGCCGTTGGTCTACGCGGGTGTTGATAAAACGGCGCGCGAGGATCGTGCCCGTGCTGCGCTGGCATGCGCGGGCCTGGGGCCGGAATACCATCAACACCGCACCAACCAGCTTTCCGGCGGCCAGATGCAAAGAGTGGCGATTGCCCGCGCCTTGGTGAATAATCCGTCAATCATTCTGGCCGACGAGCCCACCGGCAATTTGGACACCAAGACCGGCGAAATCGTGATGGAGACCTTTCAGTCGTTGAACGAAACGCAGGGGCACACGATCATTTTAATCACTCATGAACCGGACATTGCCGAATATGCCGATCGCATCATCGCCGTCCGCGACGGAATGATTGTTGACGACCGCAAAAACCAAAACAAGAAGATCGGCATTCCCGGCGTTGCCGACCGGAAACAAATTTAACTCTAAAAACGCATTTATTTATGAAAATTTCCGATTTATTGGAACAAACATTTTTTTCCCTTCTTGCCAATAAAGCCCGTTCGGGATTGACGGTTTTGGGCATTGTCATCGGCATCGGTTCGGTGATTGCGATGGTTTCCATTGGGCAGGGTGCATCGGGGACCATCACTTCCAGCATTGAATCGCTGGGATCAAACTTGCTGATGGTGTCGCCCGGAATGCAGCGCGGCGTGGGCCAGCAGGTGAGCGCCGGCAGAGGCGGCGCGCAAACACTGACGCTGGACGACGCGGAGGCGATTACCGAACAGATTGAGGGAGTGAAGACGGTGGCGCCGCAATATTCCACACGATTGCAGATTACCGCCAAGGGGACCAATACCAACACGACGGTCTATGGAGTTACCGACACTTACGGAGAGGTGCGCAATGTTGAAATTGGAAGCGGTTCGTTCATCACGCCGGCGCACAATAACGCCAAATCAAAAGTGGCGGTGCTGGGGCCGACGACCGCGGAAGATTTATTCGGCGAGGGGGTTGATCCGATCGGCCAGACGGTTCGTTTCAGCAATATGGATTTTAAAGTTGTCGGAGTTACCGCCGCCAAGGGCGGGAGCGGAATGAGTAATGCCGACGACGCAATTTATATTCCGCTGTCAACCGCCCAGCAATATATTTCGGGCAATAACCGGGTGGGAATGATCAATATCCAAGGGGAAAGCCAGGAAATTTTGGAGCAAATGGAAGCCGACATCACGGCGCTGTTGATGACGCGGCATAAAATCACCGATGAGGCCAGCATTGATTTCCAAATTATGAATCAAGCCGATATCGTGGAAAGCGCGTCGTCAATCGCCGGCACATTAACGATTTTGCTGGCGTCAATCGCCGGCATTTCGCTATTGGTGGGCGGGATCGGCATTATGAATATGATGCTCACCACTGTTACCGAGCGCACGCGCGAGATCGGTTTGCGCAAGGCGGTGGGCGCCAAGAGAGGCGATATCGCGGTGCAGTTTCTTGCCGAAGCGGTGACGCTCACTTTTGTGGGCGGCGTTGTCGGCACGGGCGCGGGCGGATTGGCCAGTTGGGCGGTGGAAAAATTCGGCAATACCGCCACGGAGATTTCGTTGGCATCGGTCTTGCTGGCATTCGGCGTGTCGGCAGTGATTGGTATCGTTTTCGGTTATTATCCCGCCGCGCGCGCGGCCAAAATGGATCCGATTACGGCATTAAGATATGAATGATAAAAATTAAAAATTAAAACCTAAAAATGAAAAACGAAAATGTAAAATTAAAAATTATTTCAATTTAAAATTTATTTTTACCTTTTCATTTTCAATTTTTAATTTAAAACATGAGCAAAAATATATTCGTTGTTTCATTGGTGGTTGTAGCGGTTGGGGGAGGGGCGTTTTTTGGCGGAATGAAGTATCAAGAGAGCAAAAGCGCGTCTGCGTTTCCGGCGGCAAGGAATTTTCAGGGAATGCCCGGCGCCGCGGCGGGGAATAGTGGCGCGCGCGCCAATCGCAATGGCGGCGGGGGAATGGTTATCGGCGAAATCACCGCCGTTGACGGCGACAGCGTTACCGTCAAATCCGCGGATGGCGCGTCAAAAATCGTTTTCTTTTCCGAAAAAACCTCAATCGGCAACTTTACCGCGGCGCAATCGGGCGATCTGGCGGTCGGCCAGTCGGTAACGGCAGCGGGAACGGCCGGCACGGACGGCAGTATCGTCGCCAGTAACATCCAAATCGGCGCGCCGGCGCGTTCCGCCGGAACCCCGCCGGCCGCTCCGGCCGCCCCGGCCGATGAAAATCAAGAAGACCCCGCTGTCCAGCCCGTAATGTAAAAATTCAGCCAAAAACCTCCCCAAAGCGCGGCATTTGTGCCGCGCTTTGGGTAACTGCTCACTGAAGATTTGTATTTTAAAGGTCTAACCCTTACGTTCTCGCGAGGGTTAGACCTTTCCCAGAGAATCCGAATTTAAAATTAAAGGGGACTAACCCTCGCGGTAACGAGGGATAGTCCCCTTTAATTTTGGACCCAAGCTAATGGCGCTGGAATCATTGGTAAAATTTTATCAGAGGGTTAGACCCTCTGATTTGGTTTTTTGTTTTGTTGGTCGGGAAAATGGGGGGATGATTTGCACCGGGGTTGGCTGGAACCTTTCGCCCGAAGGGTGGAATGAATAATCCGGAGGCGAATATGCCGGATAAATTGCGGCGGCGGTTGCCAAAAGGGAAGAGGGATGGTATGTTGCCATTGTGGAAAACGCGGCAGTGGCCAAGAAGAATAAGTTGCGGGTGGGGATTCCGCGGGCGCTGTTGTATCACAAATACGGCAAGCTCTGGGAAGTTTTTTTCCGAGAATTGGGGGTGAATGTTGTTTTGAGCCCTGAAACCAACAAGGAAATCATCGCCCGCGGCGCGCGCCTTTCGATTGATGAAAGCTGTCTTTCGGTTAAAATTTTCGTCGGGCATATTGATTGGCTCAAAGACAAGGCGGACGCGGTTCTTGTGCCTCATATCACGTGTTTGCATTCCGGCGAGGAAATGTGCGTCAAGTTTATGGCGCTGGTGGATACCGTGCGCAATGTTTTTCCCGGAATCAAAGTGATTGAATATTCCGTTAACGCCAAAAAACTGGAAACCGAAGCCGGCAGTATGATTCGTTTGGGGGCGCGCCTGGCGGGCAATCCGTTCCGGGCAATCGCGGCCTACATGAAAGCCAAGGGCGCGTGGGAAAAAAGCGCGCGCGAAAAGAAAGAGGCGCAGGCGGAAAAATTTGCCGCGGCGCGGCGCGGGGAAAAGCCTTTGATCTTGATCGTCGCTCATTCCTATACTTTGGAGGACAATTTTTTGGGCCGGCCGATCATTGATTATCTGGAAAAATCGGGAGTTTGCGTTCTTTGTTCCGACCGGCTGGACGCCGCGCGTGCCAGAGAAATATCCAAAAACATTTCCCAAACGCTCTATTGGACCTATCATAAAGAATTGCTGGGCGCGGCCGAATATTACAAAGATTCGGTTGACGGGATGATTTTTTTAACCACTTTTCCTTGCGGTCCGGACGCGCTGGCGGTTAATCTTTGCCAAAGCAAGATGAAGGGCATCCCCAGCATCATCGTGAGCTTGGACGAGTTGGAAAGCCGGGTGGGATTGCAAACCCGTTTGGAAAGTTTCGTTGACGTGATTAATTTCAAAAAATGCCGGAAAAAAAAGTGAGCTTCCCGCATATGGGCGATTATTATTCGGCCTTCAAATGCCTGGTGGAGCTGATCGGCCGGCCGCTGGTGCCGCCGCCGATCACCAAAAAAACCATTGAGTTGGGATTCAAGTACAGTCCGGAAACGGTTTGCATTCCTTTCAAGTATAATTTGGGCAACTACATTGAAGCGCTGGAAGCGGGCGCCGATGTTATTTGCCAGGCCGGCGGCGGGTGCCGGTTCGGCTATTATGCCGAAGTGCAGGAACAAATTCTGCGGCGGCTGGGCTATGAATTTGAATTTTTCAAACTTAACAACAAAAACAGCGTTATCGGTTTCATCAAGGATTTCAAGCGGATCGCGCCGCACAACACCTATCCCGGGATCATTCATCGTCTGGCGCTTTGCCTGGCGCGAATCCATTGCATTGACGCGGTTTCGGATTGTGTGCGTAAAAACATCGGTTTTGAAATTCATCCGGGACAAATGGAAAAAACCTACCGGAAATTTCTTGAAGATCTGGTCTGGACATATTCTCTGGGGGCGGTTTTTTCCCTCAAAAACGAATGTCTGTGCCAAATCCGGCAAATTGACATTGACAAGCCCGCCGATTGTTTGCGCGTGGGCGTGGTGGGCGAACTTTATATGTTAATGGAGCCCTTTGCCAATTTTTATCTGGAAAAAAAGCTGGCGCAACGAAAAATAGAGGTGCATCGTTTCGTGACCGTTTCCGGAATCTTGACGGAATATTTTTCCGGAGATCGGTCTGTGAAAAAGCATCTTGCGGCCGCGCATCCTTATCTCACGCACCACATCGGCGCCCATGGCACCGAAACTGTGGCGCGGGCGAATTCCTTGATTAAAAAAGGATTTGACGGCATTATTCACCTAAAACCCTTCGGCTGTATGCCGGAAGTGAGTGCGATGGCGGCGCTCAACAATCTTGCCCGCGACCGGCGCGCGCCAATCTTGTATTTCAGTTTTGATTCGCAAACTTCCGAGGCCGGGCTGGAAACGCGCGTGGAGGCATTTTGCGATATGCTTTATATGAAACAAAAAAAGAAAAAAAATGGATAACAAATTATATTTGGGCGTGGACATCGGATCAATTTCCACCAAAGCGGTGGCGATTGACAAGGGCAACAACATTTTCGCCCGTTCCTANNCTTTGGACCGAAGGCAATCCCATCGGCGCGGTGCGGCGGGTGCTTGGCGAAATCCAGCGGCAAATCGCCGGCCGGGGCGAAGTGTTTGCGGTGGGCACCACCGGATCGGCGCGCGAATTGATCGGCGCGGTGCTCAACGCCACAATCGTCAAAAATGAAATCACCGCTCACGCGATTGGCACGCTGGCGTTTCATCCTGAAGTGCGCACGATCTTGGAGATCGGCGGGCAGGACAGCAAAATCATCATTCTGGAAGATGGCGTGATCACCGATTACGCGATGAATACTCTGTGCGCCGCCGGCACCGGTTCGTTTTTGTCGTCGCAGGCGCGGCGGTTGAACATTCCCGTGGAGGAATTCGGCGCCCGGGCGCTTAAATCCAAAAATCCCACCAAAATTGCCGGGAGATGCACGGTGTTTGCCGAATCGGATTTGGTGCACAAGGCGCAGATGGGGCATCCGACCGAAGACATCATCGCGGGATTGTGCAACTCCATCGTCTATAACTATTTAAACAATTTGGGGAAAGGGAAAACCATCAACGCGCCGATTGTTTTCCAGGGCGGCGTGAGCAAGAATGTCGGCGTGGCGCGCGCGTTTGAAAATATCATCGGAGAACCGATCATCGTTGACGAAATCGGCCATTTAATGGGGGCGATGGGCATTGCCATTCTGGCGCGCGANNGCCGGCGTTGAATGCGGCGGCTGTCCCAACAATTGCGAAGTGGTGTGCGTGTTCAACGACAAGGGATTTATTGACGGATGGGGGAATCGCTGTGAGCGCGGCATTGAGCGCGCGAAAGCCAAACTCAAAGAAGACGGCCGGTTAAAATGAATTCCGCCAAACAAAAAACGCCTCCGGGCGTTTTTTGTTTGGCTATCCCGCGATTAAAACGGCGACAACCGCGCCCAGCAAGAAGCCGAAAAAGACCTCAAAGCGGGTGTGCCCCAAAAGTTCCTTTAAATGTTCAATTTTGATTTGTTTGTTCAAATAAACTTCTTCCATAATTTGGTTTAACGCTTCGGCGTGTTTGCCCGCTTCGCGCCGCAAAGTGAATGCGTCATAAATTACAATCAATGCGAAAACCGCCGCGATGGCAAAATAGGGGGAACCGAAACCATAAACAAGCCCGCAGGCGGCGGAAAGCGCGGCGACCGCCGAGGAATGGGAGCTGGGGAACCCGCCGCTGGCCCAAAAACGCCGGAATGCCGCGCGATTAATGCCGTGTTTTAATGCTAAAATCATTTTGATCAACTGCGCGATCAGCCATGCCAAAAATCCCGCGACGAGCGGCTGATTATTGATAATTTGCGTGAAGGCATCCATGGTTTTGGCGAATTTTACTCTGCTTAATCTTCCAACATAATTCTACTCTAATTTTGCTCGCATTTCAACCACCGCGAATCATAAAATTACATAGGTGTCACCTATGTAATTTTTATCTGCCTGCCGGAATACCTCGGGGCTTTGCCTCGGCGTAGTTTATTGGCGCCAGACAGCTTCTGCGCCCTTTTTATGCCTTCCGCCAAAATTTTATACCCGAAATTGATTTTTATGTTGGGTTGTAGTATTCTCATTTTAGGTTGGCTGAATTATATGAATACAAAAAATATAAATTTTAATCTGATAAAATTAGCTCCCTACGCGAATCAATGGGTTGCTTTGTCTTTGGACCGCAAAAAAGTTTTAGCGAGCGGGAAGAAGGTCGCGGATGTGACAAGCAAGCTCAAAACCAAGGACGCCGTTTTATTCAAAGTGTTTTCTCCCGATACTTTTTATATGCCGCGAGCAGATTGATTGTTGTTATGAAATACAAATATACAAGTTTTTTATCGCCGAACAGATCAGTAAAATTTACCAAAAGACCGATGGTGGAGATAGAACTTATCGGCGACGGCGGATCTCAAAAAGTGTTGGCGCTTTTGGATTCCGGCGCCGATTATTCTTTGTTTGATTACGATCTGGCAGTCGCCGCCGGAATAGATCTTTCAAAAAGCAGAGATGATAGATTGACTGGTATCGGTGGAGAAACGTTGGGCAAGCGGTTGGATAAAGTGGATATCAAAGTCCAAGATATTGTTAACGCCGTAAAAATACCCGCTTGTTTTATCAAGAATTTTACCGCCGGGGCGCTAATTGGACAGGAAGGATTTTTTGACTAATATAAAATCAAATTTGAAAAAGACCACGACACTTTTGAAATAATCCCTGTCAGAAAATAACATTTATATTTGCAAAAAATACCTCCGTTTGATCTAACGGAGTTTTTGTTTATTCATCTGCCGGAATACCCGGGGCTTTCCCTTGTATATTAGCGATTGGCAGGCCGACTGGAACTTCGCTTCGAACAGTTTGTCGGCACGTTTTTTTAAGATGTTATGTTTGTGCTATGTATATGCTATGTTTAAATATAACTTTTTTCGTTTGCCGGGTTTTACTTGGTATGGCCTGCGGGTGAGGCGGATTGGATTTGACAGCGGGTCGTTTGCGCCGGAGGGCGGGGAGTGGTAGAATCTTTAATTGAAAGGAAGGTAAAACAAAAATTTGAAATTATGACGGAAGGCTATTTGGAAAACGGGGTTTATTGGCGGCACAACGGTTTTTGGCCGGGGCGGGAAACAATGATTTTTGTGCACGGACTTTCGGGAAGCTCATCGGCGTGGATTCCCTATGAACAAAAATTCGGCAAAAAATTCAATTTGCTGTTTTTTGATTTGCGGGGGCACGGAAAATCGGTAAAAAAAGCGGATGGCGATTATTATGTTTTGGAGAATATCTCCGGCGATATCGCCGCGTTGGCCGAAAGGTTTAAACTGCAAAAGTTCATTTTGGTCGGCCATTCCCTGGGGGCGATTTTGGCGATGGATTTCGCGCGCCGGCACAAAAAGAAAGTTTCCCGCTTGATTTTACTGGCGCCGAATTATCGCGCCAACAAAACATGGCGGGCCAAAATCGTCAACTTCTTTTTGCTTTTTGCCGGCATCACCGAGCCGATGCCGTTTGAAGAAAGAATCGGCGTTCATATTGATTACCGTCGGTTTTTTGGCACCGGCGACTGGGATGCCGGAAGAATGTATGCCGACATCAGAAACACGTCGTTGAAGGTTTATTACCGTTGTTTGCGCGAGGCGAAAAAATTTGACGGAGAAAAATTTATCGCCGGAATGGATATGCCGGTGTTGATCGTCCACGG
>DIWQ01000062.1 GCA_002423555.1 Patescibacteria group bacterium UBA6102 | reverse complement strand
CCGGCAATATCCCACCCTGCCGGCTGGTCGCCGTAGAGCGCCTGATTCCAAACCGTCCAGATATGGCGCATGGGATGGTCATAGAACATCTTCAATTCTTCAATGATTGTTCCCCGTTCTTTTTCAATTTCCTGGACCGGCAGAACGGAATTCAAAAAAATGTCGGCGACCAGATCAAACGCCGCGGCAAATTTTGAGGATTGCACTTTGAGATAATAGCCGGTCATTTCCTGCGAAGTGAAGGCATTGGCAACGCCGCCCAGATCGTCAATTTCCGAAAAAATCGCCATTTCCGACGGGCGTTTGGCCGTTCCTTTGAATTGCAAATGTTCCAAAAAATGGGAAATCCCCGAAATTTCTTTGGTCTCGTATTTTGAACCAATGCCGACCAGCGCCGTCACCGCCACGGTGCCGGTGTTCTGCGAGGGCACCATCACCACCCTCAACCCGTTTTGCAAAGTTATTTTTTTATACATAAATTTCAATCAATTAACTATCTCAAAACTAAAAATCAATTCTTTTTATAGCACGATCATTGAATAATCAAAAACTATTTGCAAACAAATCTGCTGTCAGCCCAAACCGTAGGATTGCTAACTTTTACATATGCACCATTAGTTTCTTTCCAATACCCCAAATGAAGACCCGATCCAGGATAACAATAATATCTGTAAGCATAGGTACCACCAGGACTCCCATCTCCGGTCATGTTATTAAGGGGATCAACAACAACTTTCGGCATAAGACCGCTATTAGTAAGAAAGGTCATAAAACCTCCCTGCGAACTGTAATCCCATCCTCCAGCGTTAGCTTCGCTATATGATCCCGTCCCTGGGCAAGATGAACCAGAAGTTACGGGCAAACATTCATTTTGGACATAAAACATATTTAGCGCTTTTAATATTTGCGCCATATCAGCAGCCCGCCGCGCGTCCCTCGCCTTTTCCCGGAATCCGGTCATCGCCACCAGCACCATTCCCGACAGCGTGCCGATGATGGCGATCACCACCAGCAGTTCAATCAGAGTGAAGCCGGCTATGCCTGATTTGTTATTGATCATTGATAATTGATAATTATCATTTATCTCAAAATTACTCCGGGATCATTTCTCCGGAAATATCGTAATTGCTCGGTTGGTTTTTGGCGTTTTGGCCGTAGAAATAATATCCCCAGAACGCCGCGGTCAATATAAACCCCGCGATAACGATGATTATCTGGATTTTTTTCTTTCTCTCCTGCTTGCCGAAATCCGGCGGCGCAACAATGCCGGAAGCCGGCGGAGTTTTGGCCGAATAATTACTGAGGTCAATGTCTTTGTTTTGATCCGTCTCCATATTTTTTAAAATTATTTTTGCACCATCCCGACGGTGAGGGTGCCGGAATAATTGTAAGTACCGTTAATGCATTTTACCCCGGGAGAAACCACGCTTCCCGTTTTTTCCAGCCGGGCCACCAGCATATACCAATGACGAACAGCAACGGGATCGGGACAATAAGTCCCCGTACCCGCATAATAACTGTAAGTATATGTTCCCGCCGCGGTCGCATGCGTGGCCGGACTCGTCACCGTGTTGAACGGATCGCTGGGAAGTTGTTTCATATAAGATGCCAGCGCCGTTCCCAACGCCGCCCAAGCAGTCGCGTTGTTACTGCTTCTCCATCCGGTGAGATTGGGATAGATTGCGTTCTCCGCATAGTATAATTCCAGCGCCTTGCGAATTTGAGCAATGTCGCTCATTCGCCGCGCGTCCCTTGCCTTTTCCCGGAATCCGGTCATCGCCACCAGCACCATCCCCGACAGCGTGCCGATGATGGCGATCACCACCAGCAATTCAATCAAAGTGAAACCTTTTTTGTTTGATTTTGTTGCCACTGGCTTTTTTAACATTTTTCAAAAGTTAGCTTAAACTAATCGCGTTTGCAATGCTCTAACCATTGCATCGGCATCATTACATCGGCATAATTTTTTAATATCTGTCAAGCACCACAAAATAATGGTTACTACCAAAACCGCAAGTATATTTTCCATAATTGGGACTACCGGATGATTCCAAATAAGCCCAAAAAACATATCTTCCATTGCAATTCGCATCCGGTGCCCAAGTCATCCTGTATGCTCCATAGTACCGATTAATATTTTCAAGCGGATCTACGGGCGGATTGCCAAGATAAGGAGAAAGCTGAACCTTGAAATTGGCTGGCCAACTCCCACCGTAAGTAGTCGCATTATCCGGAAAACTTTCTGTTGAGCTGTAATAAAGCATTACGGCCGTCCCCAACGCCTCCAAATCGGATACCCGTCGCGCATCCCTTGCCTTTTCTCTGACCCCCCCCATCCCCACCAAAACCATACCCGACAGCATGCCGATAATCGCGATCACCACCAAAAGCTCAATCAAAGTGAAACCTTTTTTGTTTGATTTTGTTGTGGCGAACATTTCCATAATGAATAGACTTTAAGCGACAGGCCTATTTGTTTTTTTAATATAATCTTTTTGTGCGTCTATTGCCAAATCAATGCAGTCTTGCGGGTCATAGCCCAAATCGTCGCACCAGCGTCCCAGTGCCGAAGTTGAAACCGCCCTTTTGGGCTGGTCTCATGTCGCAAAAAGTAAAACCTTTCCCATAGCTTAGCCAACTACCATGCTCTGGCTCCGGGGCTGTATACGGCAATTGTAGGCTGGACGCAGCATATCCGATCCATTTGTCTGATATTGGAAGGATTGCTGGCATTGGAAGGATCGGTACCAACAGTTTCCATAGTGAAATGGGTGATAATTATATAATCCGTACCATTGGAATTATAAAGATAGCATTGTCCGCCAGTATTGAATTTGGGATCCTTGGGTATTGCAGTAAGCCATGCCTCAATCCCTAATATATATTTATCATAACCTCCATATGACGGACAGGAACCGCTCCAAACTCCCCAACCACCGGCAGGCTGGGGATACTGCTCATTTTGGGCATAATAAAATTCAACGGCTTTTTGTATCTGCGTTATATCCTGCACCCGCCGCGCGTCCCGCGCTTTTTCCCACATCCCGCTCATCCCCACCAAAACCATGCCCGAAAGCATGCCGATAATCGCGATTACCACCAAAAGCTCGATCAAAGTGAAACCTTTTTTATTTGATTTTATTGCCACCGGCTTTTTTAACATTTTTATAATTTTAACTGATCGGCGAAATAATTTTTCAAATTATCAATTTTTATTCTCTCTTGCGCCATCGTGTCGCGGTCGCGCACCGTAACCGAACCGTCTTGCAATGAGTCAAAATCTACCGTTACGCAATAAGGAGTGCCGATTTCGTCTTGGCGGCGGTAGCGTTTGCCGATGTTGCCGCTGTCGTCAAATTCGCACATAAAACTTTCGCGCAATGTTTCATAAATTTCCCGGGCTTTTGCCACCAATTCCGGCTTGTTTTTCAACAATGGGAAAATCGCCACCTTAATCGGCGCGAGCCGTTTGTCAAATTTCATCACCACCCGCGTTTCGCCGTTCACTTCTTCTTCATTATACGCCTTATCCAAAAACATAAACATCAGGCGGTTCAAACCCACCGAGGTCTCCATAATATGGGGAATAAACTTTTCGCCGGTTTGCAAATCGGTATAACTCAAATCCTGGCCGGAAAATTTGGAGTGCTGGCTCAAATCCCAATCGCCGCGCGCGTGGATACCCTCCACTTCTTTGTAGCCGCCCAGCGCCTTGAAATTATATTCAATATCATAGGCCTCGGAAGCGTAGTGCGCCAATTTTTCGTGCTGGTACCAGCGGATGTCGCTTTCGCCCATACCATACTCCAAATACCATTCCCAGCGGACTTTTTTCCATTCTTCATATTTCTCTTTCATCTGCTCTGGGTGCAGGAAATATTGCATTTCCATTTGCTCAAATTCGCGCGTGCGGAAAATGAATTGCCGCGCGACGATCTCGTTGCGAAACGCCTTGCCCACTTGCGCGATGCCGAACGGCAATTTCACCCGCGCGGTATCCAGCGTGTTTTTATATTCCAAGTAAATACCGCCACAAGTTTCGGGGCGCAGATAGACCACGTTCTCTTCGCTTAACGCGTCGGTGGGCGAACCCAGATTTGATTTCACCATCAGGGAAAATCTTTTGGCCGGCGTCAGATCCGCCGACCCGCAATTGGCGCACTTTAATTTTTTGGATTCTCTCAATTTATCAAGTTCGGCATTGATAAATTCCAGCGGCTGTTTGTCCGCCGACACGCCGAATTGTTCCAGAATATGATCCGCGCGCCAGCGGGATTTGCATTTTTTGCAGTCCACCTGCGGATCGTCAAAGCTGTCCACATGGCCGGACGCTTTCCAAGTTACGGGGTGCATAAAAATCGCGCTGTCCAGACCGACAATGTCGTCGCGCAACTGCACCATATGCCGCCACCACGCGTCACGGATGTTGTTTTTCAGCAGTGTTCCGTAATGGCCGTAATCGTAAACCGCGGCAAAACCGCCGTAAATCTCCGATGACGGAAAAACAAACCCCCGCCTCTTGGCCAACGAAATGATATTTTGCAAGTAATCCACGTTTCAAATGAAAATTTAAAATATCAAAATGAAAAATTAAGGTAATTTTAAAAATAGACTTGCACGCGCGATTACACGAGGGATGGACCCTTGCCTTGCGCCTATTTTGGATTAAGCGTGTGAGCCAATTTTAAATTTTAAATTGTCATTTTGATTTTTGATTTTTCAATTTTTAATTTGGTTTGGGTTGCACGATGCCGCTGTTTTCAATCAATATCGGGTCGGAAAGCGACGCGGTGTCCAACGCCGGCGACACCGATTCCAGCGAGGCCTCCGTCCATTCATCGCCGCCCTTGATCACCGCCTGGCCAATGATTCCGGCCGTCCCGCCGATTTGCGAACTCATCGGCGACACCGCGATTTGGAAAGAAACGTTCAGCGGATTGGAAACCAGCCCCTGCCCGGCGGCCATATCGCCGATATTCCAAACAATTTCACGGGTGGCTTCGTTATAAGTCAAGCCGGCGGTTTGTATCTCGGGGAAAATCTTGCCGGGAACAAATTGCGCCTCCGGCGGCAAAGTCGCGCGGACGGCCGCCTCTTTAACGTTTGAATAATAATTTTTGGCCTGCCAGGTGACGGTGTAGGTGGTCGCCGTTCCCGCTTGCGGCGGCAAAGGTCCGGTATTGCCGAAAATTTCATCGCTGTAAAAAGCTTTCTGCGCCAGCTCCAATTTTGAACTGATCTTGGTGACAAAATCTTCCCGCGCCGGCCCAACCATCACTTTGTTGGCCAGCTCCGGACGATTCAAGCGGCTCAAGTCGTCTTTCAGCTTGATCCAGAATTCAACCTTGCCTTCGTTGGCCATCGGCAAATAGGCCAGCTGGGAATTCTGTTTCCAGTCAAACACCAGCGAATTGTCTCCCGGACGGAAACTGCCGGTTTCGGACTTGATGGTGCCCAGGTCAAACAAGTCGCCTTCAAGGCTGTCCACCAAAACCAGATTGTAGAGCTCTTTGTCGCTGACGTTTTTGTAATAAACTTCATAGTGCAACCATTCGCCGGGTTTGGCGGTGTAATTGGCATCGCCGTTGATCGTTTGGCGCAGGGCCACCGTGGGTTTGACGATCCGGGCTCCTTTTTCAATTTCCCGCAACTGCATATACTGCCCGTCTTTCCACATTCCGATGCGGGCGCGGAAAACCTTGCCCTCGTCCAGCGATCCGGAAAGCTGTCCGACAATGTCAATCGTGCCGGATTGATTTTTGTTCAAAACCGGGATCACCCATTCGTTTTTGTCAAAGGATTTCGGCGAGGATTGCGAAAAAGAATAACCGGCGGGATAATCCACGCTCACGCGCAAATCGGTGAGCAACCAGTCAACGTTGGAAAAATAATTTATCTTCAAATGGAAACTCTTGTCCGCTTCCACGGTGGAAGAAAGATCCATCTCCAAGTCCAGCGGCGCTTCTTTCATAATCGTGGTAAAGGTAGTGGACGATTCATAGCGAGCGCTCAAATTTTTGGGCTGATAGGAAACCGACGCCTTGGCGATTTTGGCTTCGCCGGCCTTTCCTGCCACGCGGAATTTGAAAGTATAGCTCTTTTCTTCCCCGGGATAGATCGCGCCGCCCAATTTTTCGGCATCAAGCACTTCCTTGGTGAAAATTTTATCGTCTTTGATGGAAAAATCCGGCGCCGTGAACACCAAACTCGGGTTTTCCAAACGGAAATCGCCGTTGTTCTTATACTTGACCACATATTCCACCTCCTGCCCCAGCGCCGCTTCGCGCGGTCCGAAAATTTCCAATTTCAATTCTTCCTTGGAATAGATATTTTTGCGCCAAAAGCCGTAACCCACGGCCGCCAGCACCAACGCGAAAACGATTAAAACTTTAAAAAATTTGCTCATTGAAAAATGATAAAATTATTTTTTGAACATACCTTCATAAATACCTTTCAAATGCTTTTGCGTGTCTGTATTTCTCATCGCGTGTTGCTGGGAAGAAGAAGCTTTTTCGTAAAGGCGCGTTTTTTCTATTTTACCTTGCCTTAAAAACTCTCTGTCCTTTTTTGCCTGTTCCGGTCGGAAATAATCTCTTCCCGTCGCACTGATAACAAATTTTTTCAAACCATCGGCGGTGCCGATGCCAAGCCTTCTCATTGTCGGAGGATCCGCCTTTATCCGTTCGCCAATATATTGCGCCGCCTTTTTAGCCTCAACGCTTGAATCACCGGAAAAAAGATGCGTCGGCGGACTGTCTTTTTTATTTGGTTTTTCGTTTTGCTTTGCCGCCGCGCCGGAATCTGTGTTTAACCGTGAATTTTGCGACGTAATGCCGCCCGAAGACGATTGCCGGGGACTGCCGGCAAGCCGCGACGTTGAAGACGGCGAATTCGGCCGGTTTAAAAGTTCATTGCCCGTATCCGCAAAACGGTCCGGAATATTGCCGTCGCCCTTTTTGTCCGAATTTGGACGGCTTCCGAAAAGCAAACCGAAAATTCCCATAATTTTATGATATTAGATCTGCCGGATAAATATTTACCCGGCGGGTCTATCAAACGCCGGTTAAAAAATTTGGAACAGCTTTGCCCAAAAAAGCAAATACAAGAACAAATACAGCCATCCTTGTCCGGAGCTTATTTTGCGCGAAAAACCCGAGACTGTCAACAGCGCGACCGCGGCGGCGAAGAACGGCAAACCGACCGCGGCGGCGGAAGCGCCCACCGGCAGAGGCGAAAACATTGCCGCAACACCGGTGACCAGCAAAACATTCACCGCCGTGCCGGAAAAAACGTTTCCCATCACCAATTCGTAGCGTTTTTTGGTGATAATTTTCAAGCTTCCCCAAATTTCCGGCAATGCGGCGGTGGCAGCTAAAACCGAAAACGCCAACAGCACGGGACTTATCGCCATCGCTGTCGCGGCACCGGCCAGCGCCTCAACGGCGAAAACCGCCGCCAGCGCCAGCAGAACCGCGCCGGCCATCCCCCGCAAAAGCGCCCGGGCAGTGTTTTTGGCGTGGCCGTCAAAACCCCGGCCAAACCGGGCGCCCACGATTTCAACCAGTCCGCGGCCGGCCGCCAAAAATCCCGGCGCGACGATATCACGGGGAGTGAACCGGTTAATCCGCCCGCGCGCCGCCAAAAATACCACGCATACCAAAAACGCAACTACCATCAACAGCCCCTCTTCAAAAAAAACAATCCCGTCGGCGGCGGAAAACCATAATATCGCGGCGCTTCCCGCCAGCAACGGCGCCTCGGCCTCCGCGCACTCGCGGACAATCGGTAAATTTTTTGCCGCCGCTGCGGACGCGCCAACCACCAAAAAAATATTGGCGACCGACGACCCCAAAACGATTGGCAGAACCAATTCCGGGCGGCCGGACAAAACCGCCGCCAGCGCCAGCGCCAGTTCGGGCAATGCCGCACCCACGGCAATCGCGGCAAATCCCGCGGCGGCGGCCTTGTTCAAAAACCGGGAGGCGGCGGCGGAAAACCACGCCGCGCCGATTAACAGCGCCGCCAGCGACACGGCAAATATCAATAGCCAAATGAAAAGTTCCACGGACAAAATTGAAAATGTAAATATCAAAATGAAAAATGACAATGTAAAACTGCAAAATGTCCGGCTTCCGACATTTTAACATTTTAATCTGTCATTTTGATCTTTGATTTTTCAATTTTACATTTATTAGACCTACTGCGCAAAAATTTGCGCAACGAAATTTTCAGATTTCGCGCGAGCCAAATGAGGAGGGAGGAGGCATATTGAGCTTAAATATGCCGACGATTGACGAATTCGGCGTAGCCGAAATATGGAAATTGCAGTAGTAAATCTTTGCGCAGCAGGTCTATATGTTAGTTTAACATTTTTTGACGCCCAGCCAAAGAGTCCGGGCGCCGATCTTAATCTCCGCTTCCGCCGCGGTTTTGGCCGGCCTCTGGAATTTCATCCCCGCGGATTTGGTTTCTTTGGCGATTATCAGTTGGTTCTTGGCCGCCGTTTCGCCCAACTCCCCGTCGGATTGGACATAAACGGCGATCTTGTCCGCCGGGGTAAACCGGGCGCTTTTGCGCAACTCTTGTATTTGGCGGATAATCTCGCGCACCGCGCCCTCTTCCTCCAATTCCGGAGTGATTTCCCAGTCAAGCGCGGCAAAAACCGGCAAACCGGCGTCAAAAACAATTTCTTTCACATTGATTTCTTCTTTCACCAGATCGCGCAAGCCGCCCGGCAAATTCTTTTCCCGCAAAACCAATTTTGCCAGCGGCTGGCGCACCTTAACGCCCCGCTTGGCGCGCTCGGCCAGCGCCCACGCCACCAGGCAGCGCGCTTCTTCCATTCCCGCCTCAAGATCATCGTCAATAAATTTTTTCAAAGGTGCGGGCCACGCTTCCAAATGCACGGACTTGCCTTTGCCAAACCCGGCGCCGGACAAATCCTGATAGATCTCTTCGCTTAAAAACGGAACGAAAGGCGCGCACATTCTGGCCAAATTTTCCAGCACGGCGGCAAAAACTCCCGCCGCCGCTTTCAATTCGGCGGCGCTTTGCGGGTGTTGCAAGCGGCGGCGGGACCGGCGCACATACCACAGGGAAAAATCATTGATCGTAAAATCTTCAATTTTTCGGGCCGCCGCGACAACACCGTAATTTTCCAACTGAACGGAAATTTCGCCAATGGTTCGGTTCAGCCGCGAGAGTATCCACCGATCCAAAACATTCTTGGAAACGGCGGCGGACGGTTTCGCTTTCGGCGCGTAGGTTTTCAAAAACAAATNNGACATTTTTTCACCCTTTTCGTCCAAAACGTGTCCCATTGACACCACATTTTTGTAGGGCGCGCCGAATCCCAACGACGCGGACACCGCCATTAAAGTGTAAAACCAGCCGCGCGTTTGATCAATCGCCTCGCAGATGAAATCCGCGGGAAATAACTTTGGGGCCTTCGCTGAAGCTACGGCCTCCCGAAGGGCGGCCTTACCAAGCCACGGCCAGCCCGCTTGCGCGAAGGGCATTGATCCCGAATCCAGCCAGCAATCCAAAACTTCCGGCACGCGCGCCATTCTTTGTCCGCAATTCGGGCAAAGCGGCCTGATATTATCAATATACGGCCGGTGCAGGTCGGTTTCCATGTCATCGCCAAACGGCAATTGTTTGAATTCAATCTCGCGAAACTTGCCGGTCTCAATTTTCTTGATTTTTCCCCGATGGCGGCCGTCCAAAATCTTCGGCGCCGGCACGCCTTTTAATGTGTGCTCCAAAATTGTAAGCGGCAACTCGTGCGATACCAAAACAATGTTTTTGCCTTCATATTTTTTGTCAATTTCGGCAATCAACTCATATGTTCGCCGGCGGATATTTTGCAAACTCTCTCCCTTAGGCACTTTGGCGGTAAAGCGATTTTTTTGTTCCGCCAGATAATCCCAAAAATTTTTGGGGTCGCGGCCGTTGAAAATGCCGACATTGGCTTCGCGCAACCTTTTGTCATGGATGATTTTGGCGCCGGTGGTTTCGGCAATTATGCGCGCGGTTTCTTTCGTCCGCAACAAATCCGAAGCGACAATCAAATCTATTTTTTCTTGGGCCAGTTTTTTTGCCGAAACTCGGACTTCTTTTTTACCCTTCGCGGTGAGCGGCAAAGGCGCCGGCTCCGGCCAACAAGAAGCGACTTTTTTAACTTGCCGTTGAGAATGGCCGTGGCGGAAAACAAAATAACGGTTGTTGGAATATTTTTGCCCGAGCAGATCGCCCGCGGATCCAAAAACTTCCCGATGGCCGCAATCGCACTGCCACACCGGCAGAGGCGTGCCCCAATAGCGGTCGCGCGAAATCGCCCAATCCTTCACCTCGCGCAACCACTCCCCAAACCGCCCTTCTTTCAAGTGCGCCGGCACCCAGTTGATTTTTTCGTTGCCTTTCAACAAATCTTGCCGCAACGACGTCATTTTAATGAACCAGCTTTTTTTGGCGTAGTATAAAAGCGGCGTTTTGCACCGCCAGCAAAACGGATAATCATGTTCATAGAGTTCGGTCTTGAGCAATAGCCGCCTCCCTTCCAAATCTTTAACGATTAGCGGATCCGCGTCTTTAACAAACATTCCCGCCCATTGGGAAACTTCGGGCAGAAACCCGCCGTCTTCGCCAACATTCAAAATCACGGGAAATTCCGGCTGATTGTCTTTTGTCCGGCGGCGATTTTCTTTTTTGATCACTTCCATGTCTTCGGCGCCGAACGCCGGCGCGATATGGACGATCCCCGTGCCGTCTTCCGCGGACACAAAATCCGCCCCGATCGTTTGGTAGGCGGCGGTTTCCTTCCCGCCTCCCGCCGGAAACGGCGGCTGATAGCGCAAGCCGATCAAATCCCGACCGCTCATTTCTTCCGCGATCGCATAATCATCTTGAATGATCGCAAAACGGTTTTTGGCCAAAATCAACGCCTCTCCCGGTCTGGCCTTGGGCGCCGCTTTTACATATTCCAGCTCCGGATTTACCGCCGCGGCCACGTTGGCCGGCAATGTCCAGGGAGTGGTGGTCCAAACCAGCAACGCGGTATTTTTAAACTCCGGGTCAAGAACGGGAAATTTAACATAGACCGAAAGATCTTTCACTTTTTGATAACCTTGCGCCACTTCGTGGCTGGAGAGCGCCGTGCCGCAACGAGCGCAATAGGGCACCACCTTGTAGTCTTGGAACAAAAGCTTCTTTTCCCACGCGCGCTTCAAAATAAACCAGACCGATTCCATATAGCGCGAATCATAAGTGATATAGGGATTGTCCATGTCCAGCCAATAGCCGATGCGTTCGGTGAGTCCGCGCCATTCGCCGATTTGTTCAAACACCGAATTTCTGCATTCGCGGTTGAATTTTCCAATGCCGTATTGCTCAATCTCTTTCTTGTTTTTCAGCCCCAATTTTTTTTCAATCTGCAATTCCACCGGCAGGCCGTGCGTGTCCCAGCCGGCGCGCCGGCGCACCCGAAAACCGCGCATTGTTTTGTAGCGGCAAATCATATCCTTAAACACCCGCGTCTCCACATGGTGGATTCCCGGTTTGGCATTGGCCGTGGGCGGCCCCTCATAGAACACAAAATCTTTCCGTGTTTTGGGTTCGCGCTTGACCGATTTTTCAAAAATCAAATTATCTTTCCAAAATTTGATAATTTTCCCTTCCCTTTCTTTATAATTTTGCTCCATATTGTTTTTTGCCACAACTTCAATGTAGCAAATCTGGCCAATATTTAAAGCCCTGCCCCGGGCGGAAAATTACAGGGGACCAACCCCCGTAATTTTCCCCCTTGTGCTAAATTAATGTCTATTTTGGTAATTTCCCCAAAATATCTTTTTTCAATTTGGCCATTTTTTGTTGATTGATCGCCAATTCTTTAATTTCTTTCGTTGTTTTGAGAAGCTTGATAAATAGTCGGTGCCGTTCTTCAAATGAATACTTCTTGACCATTTGGCTATAATATTTCCAATCAAATTCGGGCAAACGCGCCAAACAAAAAACATCCAACTCATCTTTTCGGCCTTTCGCCGTCCCGCGGCGATTATCCCAAGCAAACAATTTGAGCAAAAACAGCAATTCCAGTTTTGGAACCAAAAATCCGTCTTTGATAACGGCGCTCTCCTCAATTCCAACAATATCAACACCCAAATCGGAATAATGGCTCAAATAAATATCAATATCAAACTCGCCGGTTTTAATTTCATATTTTGCCAGCCGCTCATTTTTCAAAACTTCATATTTTTCTTTCATTTTTGCCAATTCGGAATAGCCGACAATAATATCAATATCTTTTGATTTCAAACCGTGAGAATACAAAAACACCGCCCAGCCGCCGATAAGAACAAACTCATACTCTTTTTTTAACCCCTGCAAAAAAACAAAACTCTTTTGGGTGATTATCTCGTGATAGAATTGCATTTTATCGGGAAATTATTCTTTCTTTAAGGCTTTTTAAAAAATCTTTGGCATACCAATCTTTCAAATTCCAAAGATCGCAAAAAATCTGCGATTCGGGAGCAATCAACCCAAAAGCTTTCAGCCGGCGGTCACTTTTCAACACAAACAAATTAGGTTCTCCTGTCCGCCTGGGAAATCTTTTTTTGATTTCCGCCAAAACCGGCGCATCGGCATAAACATAAACCTTATCGTAATCCGCCGGCGCGTCGTTATATTTTTGCGAGTAGGCGCTGTAAGCGCCGAAAATCGCCCCGTCGGGCATCATCCCCTCAATTTCTTTGGCGCTTGCCGAAACCGCGGCGCGATAGATTATATACTTTTCCATTTTTCTTTGCGTCGCCCAAATATATAAAAGCTTTTCAATATCAACCACCAAAAAATTGCGACCGCCAACTTTAACCGCGCCCTGGGCACGAAGAACTTTGAGAGCGTTAAAAACCGTGCTCAATGACACTTTTAAATTATCGGCAATATCTTTTTGAGTGAATTCAAACTGGCGATGGGTAATCGCCTTTTGTAAAATCTCCCGCCAAATTTGCTCTTTTTTGCTCATATTTCGATTTTCCAGCCTAAATTATCGCCTCATTTCTATGATAATAGAAACGAAATCAGCCGTCAAATCTTTGCACTCGCACCGAAAAAATTAAATCCAAAAATAAAAAATATCGGACCGGAGGGGCGAACAAAAAACGGACTTGCGTCCGTTTCTGTTGATCGCCAGTTTTCCCGCGCGCGCCGCGCCCATACCAGCCGCGCGCAATCGGCGATCCGGAACAAAACGACCGGATTTATACCAGTCCTTTCGGGAATGCTTCGCGCATGCCGCATCCCCGCGCTTGAGTTTTAGGCGGCCGGAGTTTCTTCGGCCGGCGAGGTTGTCGCCGGTTCCGGAGTTGTCGCCGGTTCTGCCGGGGCGGTAGTGCCGTTGTCGTCGTAAATCATTTTTTTGAAAACAAAAACTTTTGTTTTTCCGCCAAAAATGGGCGGTCTTGGCGCAAAAACTTCAATTTTTGTTTTTTTATCTCCCGCCGAAGGCGGGAGATGCGCCCTTCGCGCAAACTCAGCTTTCGGGAAACGCGTTTCCGATTCCCCGCAAACTGTCCTCATAATAAAACGCAACCATAGCGGCTGTCAATGTTTGCCGGCAAAAAACTTGAAAAATAAAGGAAAATGTTGTAAAGTGGCAATTATGAACAACGCAAATAAAGAAACGGCGAAGGACGACAATGCCGGCATCGCCGCAATCAATCCCCCGCGCACCGGGGAAATCGTCAAGGGGAAAATCATTTCCCAGGAAAGATCCGCGCTTTATGTGGACTTGGGCGCTGTCGGGACGGGTATCGTCTACGGCAAAGAATTTTATGAAGTCAAAGATCGCCTCAAAGACACTCAGGAAGGCGATCCGATTTCGGCCAAAATCGTCAGTCTGGAAAATGAAGACGGTTATATCGAGCTGTCGGTAAGCGGCGCGACGCGCAAACTGGTGTGGGACGAATTGCGCGAAAAGCAGGAAAACCGCGAAGCGGTGCAAATTAAAGTCGCCGGCGCCAACAAAGGCGGCCTGATGGCCAAAGTTTCCGGACTGCCCGCCTTTTTGCCGGTATCCCAGCTGGCCAGCCATCATTATCCCAAGGTTGTCGGCGGCGATCCGGACAAAATTCTCAAAGAATTGCAAAAATTCGTCGGCGAAGATCTTTCCGTGCGGATTTTGAACCTGAAACCGAAAACCGGCGAGATCATTCTTTCGGAGAAAATGGCGGAAATGGAACAGCGCGAAGAGCGGCTGAAAAATTACAATGCCGGCCAGGAGATTGGCGGCACGATCACCGGCATTATGGAATTCGGCATTTTTATCCGTTTTGACAACGACACCGTGGAGGGACTGATCCCCGCCGCGCAGATTCCCGAAGAATTGAAGAAAAGTTTGTCGGAAAATTTCAAGATCGGCGGCAAGCTTTCCGCCCGTATTGTTGAAATCAGCAACGGCAAGGTATTTTTATCTCTTAAAGACCCCGCCCAACAGAGCCAAACCGCTTGAAACGTTTTGATGAATATCCCGCTCCGAAACGCCGCGACAGCAACCGGCGCCCGTCTTTTGACTTTGGACTCTTATAATATCCAATGAAAGGTTTTTTGAAAAATTTCGTTTTCGCCGTGCTGATGCTGGCCGCCACCGCCGGTTTCTTTTCGCTATTCCTGCGTGAATCCGAAGAACCGAAGGAAGTTTCTCTCTCGCAGATCGTTGCCGACATCAACCGGGAGAACATCAAAACCATTGCGGTCGCCGGCAATTCCCTGGAAATCGTTTATCAAAACGGCGAAAAAGCAACGGCGAAAAAAGAGGCCGACTCCTCAATCTCCCAAACCTTGGCCAATCTGGGGGCACAGAATGAAAAAATGGGGCTCGTGGATTTTTCCGCCAAAAATGACGACAGCGTATGGGTTTGGCTGGGACCCCTGCTTTACAGCGTTCTGCCACTCATCGTCATTCTGTTTGTTTTCGCGATGATTTTCCGCCAAGCAAAAGGCAACGCGATGCAGGCGTTTGATTTCACCAAAGCCAAGACGCGGATTTTGGGCGGCGATAATCAAAAGGAAAAAACCGGTTTTGGCGACGTCGCCGGATTAAAAGAGGCCAAAGAAGAACTGACGGAAATCATTGATTTTCTGAAAAATCCGGAAAAATATTTGAAAATGGGCGCCAAGATTCCCCGCGGCGTCTTGCTGATGGGGCTTCCCGGCACCGGCAAAACTCTNNCTGGCCAAAGCGGTCGCCAGCGAAAGCAATGTGCCGTTCTTCTCCATTTCGGGATCGGAGTTTATTGAGCTTTTCGTGGGCGTGGGCGCCAGCCGCGTGCGCAGTCTGTTTGAACAGGCGCACAAGGCCAAGAGGGCGATCATTTTCATTGACGAAATTGACTCCATCGGCAAAACTCGCGGCGTGGGAGTCACCGGCGGACACGAGGAACGCGAACAGACGTTGAACCAAATCCTGGCGGAAATGGACGGCATTGAGAGCGGCGAAGGCATCATCGTTCTGGGTGCCACCAACCGGCCGGAACATCTTGATCCGGCGCTGTTGCGCCCCGGCCGATTTGACCGGCGCATCGTTTTGGATCTGCCCGACGCCAACGATCGCGAAGCGATTCTGGCCATTCATTGCCGCAAGAAACCGCTGGCGGCGGATGTCAATTTGCGCGAAGTCGCTCAACGGACGCCGGGATTTTCCGGCGCCGACATCGCCAACGTGGTCAACGAAGCCGCGCTGTTGGCGGCAAGGCGGGAAAAAACACAGATATTCCAATCGGAATTTTTGGAATCAATTGAAAAAGTTCTGCTCGGGCCGGAGAAAAAGAGTCATCTCTTGTCCAAAGAAGAAAAAAAGATTGCCGCCTATCACGAATCGGGACACGCGCTGGTTTCTTCAAGCTTGCCCGAATCCGAACCGGTGCGGAAAATTTCCATCATCTCCCGGGGAATGGCCGCCGGCTACACGCTGAAAACCGCCTCCGAAGAAAAAAAATTGCGCACCAAAAACGAGTTCGTCGCCGAGATTGCCACCTTGCTGGGAGGAATGATCGCGGAAGCGTTGGTTTTCGGCCAGTCGTCTACCGGCGCGTCCAATGATTTGAAAGTGGCATCCAAGATCGCGCGCAAAATGGTGAAGGAATATGGAATGTCGCCGCTGGGGCCGATCGTGTTTGGCGAAAAAGAAGAACTGGCGTTTTTGGGACAGGAGTTTGAATCCGCCCGCAACTATTCCGAAGAGATCGCGGCCAAAATTGACGCCGAGGTGGCAAAAATCATCAAGGAGGGGCAAGAAAAAGCGCGCCAAATCCTTTCGGAAAAACGCAACTTGCTGGAAAAAATCGCCGTCCGCCTGATAGAAAAAGAAACCATTGAAAAGGAAGAGTATGAAGAGTTAATCGGTATCGCCGCGAAAGCGTAGCATAATCTGCCGGCACTATACGCGCGTAGCTCAGTGGTAGAGCACAGTTCCTTATACCGGAAATGTAATAATTTGTTTGGGCGCGTAGCTCAGGTAGTTAGAGCACGGCTCTTATGACGGTAGTAACTAGAATTCTTTTGGGCGTGTAGCTCAGTCGGTGAGAGCGCGTCTCTTATAAAGACGAGGTTCGGTGGTTCGAGCCCACCCACGCCCACAAGACACAGTAAATTTCGGGCGATTAGCTCAGTGGTAGAGCGTTTCGTTGACATCGAAAAGGCCACAGGTTCAATCCCTGTATCGCCCACCCGCGTCCGCCTGTTGCAAAAAAACGGTTTTTAGTTTATAGTCCATAGTTGTTGGCAAACCCAATACAAATTGAAATATCATTATGGAAAAGCAAATCAAAAAGTTCGCCGCGCAAATCAAGCGCCAAGACATTCCCGATATCAAAACGGGCGACACCGTGCGGGTGCATCAAAAATACACCGACAAGGGCAAGGAAAAAATCCAGATTTTTGAAGGGCTGGTGTTGTGCCGCAAACATGGCAAAGAAACGGGAGCGGCCATCACGGTGCGCAAAATCGCTTCCGGCGTGGGCGTGGAAAAGATTTTCCCCGTTCATTCCCCGATGATCGCCAAGATTGAAGTGGTCAAATCCGGAAAAGTGCGGCGGGCAAAAATCTATTATATCCGCAACGCCAAAGGACGCAAGTCCAGATTGAAGCGAACGGAAAGAAAAATAAAAACCGCGCCCGAATCAAACTCAAAACCCGAAATAGAAACCCAAAATCAAGAAGCCTAACCGCTTCTTGATTTAAAAATAACATGAACCACGACATCGCTGCGATAAAATGGTCTCCGCAAATCGCTTACGCGGTGGGTTTAATTGTTACCGATGGCAATTTGTCATCAGATGGCAGGCATTTTGACTTTACCTCCAAGGATGTTGAATTAGTAAAAACATTCAAGAAATGCTTAAATATCAATAATAAAATTAGCCTGAAATCTGCCGGCAAGTCCAATAAAAAATATCACCGAGTCCAATTCGGGAACATCTGTTTTTATCGCCAATTATTAAACATCGGAATCGCACCAAACAAAACAAAAACAATAGGAATTTTGCAAATTCCGGATGAATTTTTCTTTGATTTTCTACGAGGTCATTTTGATGGAGACGGAAGTTGCTATGGCTATTGGGATAAACGATGGAAAAACAGTTTTATGTTTTATGTGAAATTTGTTTCCGCCAGCAAAAGCCACATTTCTTGGCTTCAGGCAAAAATCAGAGATGCATTAGGTATTAACGGAGCGATAGGAAAAGCGGGGTCTATATACCAATTAAGTTATGCGAAAAAAGAGTCGAAGGTATTATCAACTAAAATGTATTATGATAGAGAAATACCATGTTTGAAGCGTAAATTTGAAAAATTGCAAAAATTATTAGAAATCGACAAAAATCCGGGCGAGTGATGGAACCGGCAGACATCTACGCTTGAGGTGCGTAGGCCGAAAGGCGTGAGGGTTCAAGTCCCTCCTCGCCCACAAAAATTTTAACTTTGTTAAAATTTTTCGTTAATAGTTAATAGGGGTTCGGGCGATTAGCTCAGTTGGCCGGAGCGACTCGTTTACACCGAGTAGGCCGGGGGTTCGAATCCCTCATCGCCCACTTTTGTTGCTTTATCCTGTTAAAAATGGTATAAAAACGCTGTTGCCCGAACAGTTTGTTTTTTGTTATTTTGTTATTTTTTCCACTTTTTTGGAATTTGCAATTTGGGATTTGGTGCTTCCCCCGCCCCAAGCGGGGGTTGGAGGGGTGTTCCGAATGGCAAGGTACCGCTCTCGAAAAGCGGCGGGCGCAAGCCCATGCGAGTTCGACTCTCGCCCCCTCCGCCCGAAATAGTGATGAGCAGATGAGCAAAACGCACATCTTCTCATCACTCATTAACTAATTTACTGGTCCGATGGCTTTTTTTTCAAAAAAACAAAACAAAGAGGAACCGCAAAATATTGATGAAATTCTGGCCGAATTTAAAAAGGTGAAAGACAAGTGCCAAAAACTGGCCGCCAAAGTTGACCGTTTGGAAGCAAAAAACCGGCAAAACATCGGCAAAGTCGGCATTGTCCGGTTCAACCCGTTTGAAGGATTCGGCGGCAATCAAAGTTTTTCCCTGGCAATGCTGGATGAAAACGATTGCGGCGTGGCAATCACCAGCTTGTTCTCCCGCGACGGCAACCGCGTCTATGCCAAACCGATTGAAAACGGCGAGTCGCAATATGCCTTGTCAAAAGAAGAAAAGGAAGCCATTGCGCTTGCCCAAAATAATTTAAATTTGAAAAATCAAAATGAAAAATGACAATGTAAAATGAAAAATCATCAAATCAAAATTCCGTAAGGAATTTTACCTTAATTTTACATTTTGATTTTTACATTTTCAATTATCTTCAATGGCTGGCAAATCCGATAAAAAAACAATCTCCCGGCCGCCGGTGGTGGTGATAATGGGGCACGTGGACCACGGAAAAACGTCAATTTTGGACTATATCCGCAAGACCCATGTGGCCGACCGCGAATCCGGCGGCATCACCCAGCACATCGGCGCATCCGTCGCGGAATTTCAAGGGAAAAAAATTACTTTCATTGACACCCCCGGACACGAGGCGTTTTCACAAATGCGCCGGCGCGGCGCCAAAATCGCCGATATCGCGGTGCTGGTGGTGGCCGCCGAAGAAGGTTGCAAGCCGCAAACCAAGGAAGCCGCCGCGGCCATCAAAAAAGCCGGCCTGCCGGTGATCGTGGCAATGAATAAAACCGATTTGCCGCAAGCCAATGTTGAAAAGGTGAAACGTGATCTGGAAAAAGAGGGACTGCTGGTGGAGGATTGGGGCGGCGACGTGCCGGCGATCGGCATTTCAGCAAAAACCGGCCAGGGCATTAACGAACTATTGGAAATGATTCTGCTGGTGGCGGAGATGGAAAACTTGCAAGCGAACCCGGACGCCGCGGCCGCCGGTATCATTATTGAATCTTCTCTGGACCACCGGCGCGGCCCAAGCGCCGCAATCTTGCTCCAAGAGGGAAATCTGTCCGCGGGAAAAGTCATCGCCACCGCCTCCGCCCTGGGAAAAATAAAATTTTTGGAAGACTCGCGCGGCAACAAAATTGAGAGATTGCTCCCCTCCCAGCCGGCCGTCGCGATCGGATTGGATGCCGTGCCGGTGACCGGCGAAGTTTTTCAAGAATTTGAAAGCCTGGACGCCGCGCGGGAATTTGTGATCGGCCGGCAAAAAGAAATCAAAAGCGGTGCGGCGGCGGCGGAAACCGTTGAACTTCAAGAAGGCCAAAAAAATTTGAATCTGATTTTGAAAGCCGATGTTTTGGGATCGCTGGAAGTCCTCAAAGAAACCTTGCTTCAAATCCCCCAAAATGAAGTCGTCTTAAACGTTTTGGACGGCGGCGCCGGAGAAATCAGCCTCAATGACATCAAGACCGCGCGCGCGGCGCAAGCCGCGGGCACCACCGCCATCATCGGTTTCCGGGTGAAAATAAATCCCGATGCCAAGGCAATGGCCGAGCGGGAAAAAATTCGCGTGATGAATTTTGAAGTGATTTACGAAGCAATTGAATGGACGCGCGGTTATATGGGAAGGATCCGCACTCCGAAAATGGAACGCAAAGACCTGGGCAAATTGAAAGTTTTGCTCAGTTTCTGGGCCGATAAGGGCCGCCAGATAGTGGGCGGGAAAGTCATTGACGGCGAAGTCAAAAAAGGCGTTAAGATTGAAGTCTTCCGCAATGAAAATCCGGTCGGACAAGGACGGCTGATCAATCTGCAAAAAAATAAAAAAGACATCCCCGATGCCCGCAAGGGAGACGAAGTGGGCATTCTTTACGAAGGGCAGGAAAAGATACAGGAGGGCGACCACCTGATATTCTATGTTCAAGAAAAAAACATTTAATATGTCGGAGCACCGCATTGAAAAAATAGAATCACTGATCCACCAAGTTCTGGGAGAGATGATCCAGCGGGAATTTACACCGCCGGAGGGCGCGCTGGTATCGCTCACAAGGATCGCCGTCAGCGGCAATCTCCAAGAAGCCAAAGTTTATATCAGTGTCATCCCCGACCGCCTCGGCAACGAAGTCGTCGGCAATCTGCAGAAAAACGCGTGGCGGTTCCAGGAAGAACTGAACAAAAAGTTAAAAATGCGGCCGGTGCCGAAAATCATTTTTGCCGCCGACCGGCAAGCCGCGCAAGCCCAAGCGGTGGAAACCATTATGGAACAATTGAAAAAATGATGATTTTGTATTAGGCTTTATCCATCAGCCCACCACTCATTTAACCATTGACAATCCGCGGCCGGTTAGCCAAGTAGTAAGGCGACAGTCTGCAAAACTGTTATACATGAGTGCGATTCTCATACCGGCCTCCAACAAAATTGAAAATTGAAAAATTGAAATTTAAAATTAAGGTAAAATTCCTTACGGAATTTTGATTATAATTTTTAATTTTAAATTGTCATTTTGATTTTTTCAAATTTTAATTTTTATACGCCCGGGTGGTGGAATCGGCATACACGAGGGACTTAAAATCCCTTGGGAGCAATCTCGTGTGGGTTCAAGTCCCACCCCGGGCACCAAATAAAAATATGCCGTTAAAAAAATTCAGCGACTTTTTAGAATCGATTGATCTCAAATTCTATCGCGACAAATACAGACTTATTAAAATTGTAGAAATGGATTTGCCAAAAGAAATTCAAGCCATTGATTTGCTTTATAAAATATATTGGAACCAAAAAGAATTTTTAAGTTTTGAAAAATTTTATAAAGAATACCTGAAAGAATATAACCGGAATGTCAAAAATTTCCAAGAAAAAACCGGAATGTGCGAAAAATGCTTTTACAAAGGATTACCGGCAAGAATTTACAGAACGTGGGCAAGCATTATCACTCAAATACACGCTGGTTATGTAGCCGAATCTGTTTTTGGCAAAAACACAGTCACAATGTCGTGCGAGCTCGATCATAAGGGAGCGGACTTTCAAGTAAGATATAAAAACAAAATTTTAAATTACCAAGTTAAGAAAAAATCTCTTGGCAGGGAGGTTCGTCAAGAAAAACCGAAGTCAAAAAACCAATTGCCGGGAGAATTTATAGACATCAGATATGAAGTCCCAAGTAGCGATTATTTTGAAAATCCAAAAAGAAAGGATGGTAAATATAAGCTCCCCTATGAAAGATTCCAAAATAACAAAGAATTGAAAAGACTGCTGAATGGTTTCGTTGTTTTTACACCCTACGCTTTCGAAGAAAAGAAAAGGGAATTGGATAAAACTTCAAAATAATTTTGCGATTGGCTTTTTATCGCTTATCATTTTTTCCGCCAATCTCACATAATCCGGGTTTATTTCAAAACCAATATACGATTGGCCAAGTTCTTTTGCCGCCGCGCATTCCGATCCGGTGCCGACAAAAGGCACTAATACAACGCCGTTTTTCTTCGGCATTGCCGATTTTATCAATTTTTTGGACAACTCATAAGGTTTTTGCGTGGGGTGTTTCATTATTTCATGCCCCTCATGGTTTTTTAATTGTCGCGGCTCATAAACGCCATCACAGGTCTTACATAAAAACCATCGTTCAACCATTCCGGCGCCACCGGCAAGCGCGGGAATTTTGATTACATCTCGCGGTAAAGCCCCTCCCTTGTGCGCATTATAAACTGTTTCCATCCCCTTGCCGCTAAACCGCCCCAAGGTTCCCTTTCGCACTTTCCCGGCGGCTCCGTTCAAAAAACCCTCCGTATACGGCTCCCTCACTTCATCACGATTAAAAATCGGCTTGTTTTTCCATGCACAAATTATCGCCTCGTGACTTCTTTGCCAAAAATTTAACGACGCGACATTCTTATTTGTATAGTGCCAAATCAACCATCGCTTTTGTATCGGAATTTCAATGGAAAGAAAGGCCAAAATTTCGCTGAAACCATAAATGAACATTGTTCCGTTCGGCTTTAACGCTCTTATGCTTTCATTTATCCAAATCTTGCACCACGCCACATATTCCCCAATCTCTCGTTTATCAATATTGTTGCCAAAATCCTTGCCGATATTATAAGGCGGGTCGGCTACAACAATGTCGCAACTTTCATCGGGCAATTTTCTTAATTCTTGAATAGCATCACCCAAAATCACTTGATTTAACGGTAATTTCCTCTCTTTTTTGATCTCTTCGGTTATTATAAATTCTTCAACTGCCGCGCACCCTTCTTTTACCAAAAGCGGATATTCCAATATCGGTTTTTTGACAATATTGATTGCCCGAACTTTATTTTTTGTTTTTTTCAAATAACCGCCTTTTTTGAGTTTTGAAATATGAAAATCAACAGTTGAAACGGAAGCGACTTTAAGGAACTTCCTGATCTCGTCAAAGGAAGGCGCGTACCCTTTCTTTTGCAAATAATTTTCCACAAAATCAAGAATTTCTTTTTGCCGTTTTGTGAGCATATATATAAAATAATTTATTTCCCGTATGTTTATTATAATAGAACAAAAATAGAAAATCAAAACCGGTTATCCACAACTGATACGTGACAAAAAAACCGGCTCTTGAAAATTCAGGTCGGCTTTGTTTTGAAAAATTCAGAGGATCTAACCCTCTGAAAATCCTCCGCAAAACTACCGCACCGGCTTGGGATCGCTCACCCCGCCCTCCTCGCAGCTGTAAATCACAATATCCCCGCCGGAGCTTGACCAAAGCCAATACCTCCCCGCCGGCAAAGTTAGTGCGCCGTAATCTTTTTCTTTAATACTGATTATTTTTGTTGCATTTGTAATAATATTCTGTTTTTCATTATATGTCGGCAAAATATCAATATCACCAACATTAATAGCGGTAGAACCCCTGAATGAGCCGAATATTCCAGCATGTTCAAACTTTCTCGCGGTAATATATATTTCATTTCCAGAAGTAGTAAATTCTGCAATTTTGCCACCCTCATACGGCGACCCCAGCTCCACAAAGCTGGCGGGATTACCGCCGCAAGGCATTTGCTGTTCCGTCGGCATCGGTTCCGCCGGCGGAACGGTACGCGAGAGAATAAAGAGAAACAAATCATCAGCGAAAAAATACCATAAAGAAACAACTGCCAGAAAGATTGAAATGATAACGACGATAATTTTATTTTTTCTGTTCATTTGGCTTTAATTTATTTGATTTTAATGTATCGCAAGCTGTCAGTCAAAAGCTCTTTGGCACGCGCATCAATCGATTTCGCCGGCAGATTATTAACCAAAGCAACCAATGCATCAATCTGGCGGTTAATGGACCTTTGCGATAGCTTCATCAAAGAATTTTTCGTTGCTAACGGCAAGGTGCTCCGTTCTAATTTGTCCAGCACCTCCAATTGAAGCTTTAACGATTTGGCCGCCGCCAATAATGCATTGCGCGTTGATAAAAGTTTAATCATTTTGAGATCATAATAATGGCCGATATTGGCGATAATTGAACCAATACCAGCCGAAACGGCAAAATCCGATTCGGCACGGGCAATATTGCCGGCATCGTCTTCGGCATTAATTTCAAGCCGATGGTTGCCGGTTTTTTGCAATGACAAATCAACGGAATTCCCCGAAATAATAACCCCGTTCAAGTAAATTTCAGTTTGGACAATATCGTCCGCGGGTTGATTGTCAACAACCCGAAAATCAAGCGATAGAATTTGATTATTGACATAAGTCCGGCCGGATTGCGGTGAAATAATAAAAATTTCCGGCGGAGTCGTGTCAATAACTTCAATTGTTTCTTCCACAATTTTCCCGGTAGCATCACTGTGCGCCTTAATTTTTACTACGCCGGCCTGACCCAACAGGGGCACCTGAACCAATATGCCGCCATTCTCGTCGGGAATATATGGTCCGAAAGTCTGGTCCGCATAATCGATGAACACTTTTTCGGATTCTTCATCATCGCCGATGTTTGGATTGAACCCGGGCAAATAGACCGAATAACCGCCATCGCTGGCAGGTTCTCCGGGATAATTGATACGAATCTCCTGGCCAATTGCCGCACCGGAAGCGGCATTACCCCTCAATTCAATAACGTGCACCCCGGGATCGGCTGACGGCAAAGTAATTAACGTATTAATATTGCCATTACCATCGGCGACAACTTCAGCCAGCTTGGTTTGCGTTGAGTGAAGCAAAATCGCCACCGGCTCGCCAAATCCGAACCCGCCGGCCTCAATGCGAATTTGATCATCCGGAATCACATTGAAAGGGATATTGCCCGCCGGATTGCCATTGGCCAGACAAACAAAAAGCGGCGTGGCAACGGGTAAGCAATGTGCGGAAGAAGCCTTGTTGTAAGCGGACAAAACATTACACGCGGCAATCGCGTGGCCTTTGGCATTGGGATGGAATAAGCCTTGAGATTTATCAAAGCGGATACTAGAACTTTCATTTAAACTATCTGCTATTACGAGATTGGAAAAAATCCTATTTTTCTGATCATTAATATAGCTAATATATCCCTCTGAATTTGACACAACATTCCCCCATGCTCCTCCCGCATCACAATCTTGGATTAGCAAACGCGCCCAATCCGGCGCGACAATATACGCCAAATGCCGGACGGAGCACTTCTTCCAGTCGCCATAAGCAGAAACCAAATTATCAATCAGCGTGCGGGATTGCGCGTCGCCGTTGCCATCCAAATTGAGTAGACGGCGAATCTCCGCATTAAAATTGGCTTCTTTGATATTATTAGCCAGCGCGTTATCGTCATTTGCCGGACACAAAGCATTATCCCCCAAAGAATTTTCCACATTAACGAATTCAAAGCGCGGGTTGGCGGCAGAATTGCTAAACGCTTCCTCAATTTTTTGATTGATACTCTTTATTTTTCTACGTGCATAATCAATATCCTCCTTGCGAATAGCGCTACACCACGACGGTGATTTTGATTTTTCCGGTAAAATATTCGGATAATTCAATTGCAGAATACGAGCGTTGGTAAAAGTTTGTAATAATTTATCTTGCGCCCAAATTTCTTTGGCATAGAGTTTGTTAATGGCATCTTGGCTGTTAACGAAAAACCGGTCAAAATTTTCGCAAGTCGCGAATTGATCGGCCAAAAATTCAATTTCCGCCGGCGGATCCGGATATTCCTGTAACGCTCGTCGCAAAATATTTGGCAAAACGCAAGCATAAACCAAATCCGCAAATTTGGCATCGTTGCCGCCCATACCGACGGTGACCAAATCCACATCGGCGGGGGTCAGGCCGGCTTCGCCCAGCTTGTCCAGCGCTTGTTGTAACTGCGAATCAGGCGCAATTTGATTGCCGGCCACATTGCCCACCACTGGCGGGCGCGGGCCGGTTTCAATTTTTGCGCCACTGCAGGTCAAGTCAATCAAAACAATATCGTCATCGCTCAATTCGGGATGGAATTTGTTTTTGTTGATCTTGGCATAGTTTTGCAGAGCACGGTGGCAAGAATCATTGCCGGGAATCAACGTGTCGGTATATGTGCCTTGCTCATAGGCTTCGCTTAAATATTGGGCCGAATCTTGGATGGAATTCCCGGCACCTTCGCCGGATTGATAGGAATCTCCCAGCGCGACATAGACGAATTTGTCGGTTGCCTCCGGCGCGGGATCAAAGAATTCTTCGGGCGGGGCGACCAGATTGATGGTTATTCTTTCATCGGCGCGGCAAACGGAAATCTCGTCGGGCAGGCGCAAGTCGGCTTCCGACGCGTCAAAAAAATCTTCCGGCGGAGTTGCCAAATCAATCACCTCCCTCGCATCGGCATGGCAAATCGCCGCCTCATCGGGCAAAAGAAACGGCGGATTATCAATGGTAAAGAAATCCGCGGGCGGGGTGGTCAGATCAATCGTAGTCGTTGCGTCCGCATCATTGATCACAATCTCGGGCAACTCCTGCGCCCAAGAATAAGCAAACAAAGATAACGAAACCGGCAAGAATACAAACAACGGTAAGTATCGCTTCATATTCCATTGATTAGATTAAACTAAATTGGCAAATCCTGACAAATTTTGCG
>DIWQ01000009.1 GCA_002423555.1 Patescibacteria group bacterium UBA6102 | reverse complement strand
TTTAGAACCGGCAAAAAATCGCCGTCACCGGACAAAATCAACGCCCGGTCAAAATTATCCCTCTCTTTCATCAGCCAAAAAGCCATATCCACATCGCAATTGGCTTTTTTCTTTGTTGAACCGTCATCCTGGTCATATAATTTGACCGGTTTAAGATGCATTTCGTATCCGAATTTATCCAATTTCAGATAAAAACGGATTCTTTGCAAATGCCGGCCCAATAATATCAACTCCGCTTCGCTTAATTTCCCGCCGTCCTTTTTTATCAATTCAGACGAATATTTTTCCAATTCAATCAAGGAAACGGCGTCATTGTCCATATAATCAAATTTGAATCGGTGGATCTCCACTCCGCCAAAATACAGAGCTCTGGATATTTTGTATTTGTCCTTTAAGTAACGCAAAAGCTTTTGGTAGTCTATTTTCCAACCCAAACTTTTCTCTCCGCCGTAAAAAAGATTTGCCGCGTCAATGAACGCGTAATTGCTTTGCACCGCTTTCATATCTTAATGATAGCAAAAAATCGGTTTTGCCGGAAGCGCGCCAAGGTTTGAAAGGGTCCGACCCTTTTGGAAAATGGGTTTGAAAATCGCGAAGAATCATTCCAGAAGCCATTTGCACAGCGAAACCACGCGGATTTTCTTGCCGTCAATCTTCCTTTCTTCCTCCTGCCCCTCGGTGATGATGAGGCCTTCGTCAAGCCCGAAATTGTCCATCGCCTCCCGCAGGCCGCCCAGTTCCCGCTTTTCATTGGCCGGCGACAATTCTTTGGTCACTTGGCACGCACCGGTGATTTTGTTTTTTTCCTTGATCAAAAAATCGCATTCTTTCCTACCCTTGTAATAATAAATTTCCTTGCCGCGCCTTTTTAATTCCAAAAATATCAAATTCTCCAGCAGGCGGCCCCGGTCTTCGGAAAATCCAAACGCCACGGAATTGCGCAAGCCGTTATCAACGACAAAAATTTTTTTATCGGAAACATATTGCTTTTTCAAAGAAAAATCATATTTAAAAACCTCAAACGCCAGATAGCTTTCCTGCAAATAGTGAATATAATTTTTAACCGTTGTCAAGCTTTTGAACCCCAAAACATTTTTTAATCCGTTATAGCTCGTTTCTTGGGCAAAGTTTGAAAACACATAATTGGCAAGCTCGCGAAATGATTTCACCTCGCGAATTTTAAAGCGTGCGATAATATCTTTATATAAAATATCTTCATATATCTTTTTGAGATATTCCATGTCTTGGCTTTTCAAAAATTCGGGAAACCCGCCGTTTTGCAAATAATCGTCCAACGCCGACAGAATTTCAATTCTTTTCCGCGAATTCAAAACTTGCCAATCAATTTTTTTGAAATTCAAAAATTCTCTGAAAGAAAACGGAAAAAGCTCAAACCCGAAATAGCGGCCGGTCAAATGGGTTGCCAATTCCGAACTCAATAACTTGGAATTTGATCCGGTTATAAATATTTTATATCCTTCATCATGAATCCGCCGCGCAAACCTCTCCCAACTACCGATGTTCTGAATTTCATCCAGCAGAATCGTTTTTGAATCGTTAATTTTGCCGAACGCCAGCATTAAATTTTGGAAATCGCCGACTTCAAAATCCAAAAGCCGCTCATCGTCAAAATTAAGGTAATGGCAACTGCCAAAATTATCATAAAATTGCCGCAAGAGCGTTGACTTTCCGCAACGCCGCGCGCCCGAAATAACAACTATTTGCGCGGTCTTTAAATATTTTTCAAAATCAATATCCCGTGCAATCCCCCTGTCTCGTTGACGGAATTTTTCCTCTTGATCTCTGGCGATTTCTTCCAAATTGTTTATTGAAATCATTAGATTATCTACATTACTAATATAGATAAATTGATATTATCTATATTAGTAGTATATATAATTAGAATCGCCTGTCAAGTTTTCAAAGAGTAACCGCTCACCGGAGTGTTACCACTCCGTAAAAATCCGCGCGAAAACGCGGATTCTTTGTTTTTTATCCAACCTTCTGATCTCGCAAATTAGATGACTAAGAGCGAATACGCTATTATTCTACCTTAATGCCGGTTTTAATGATTTCTTCAACGATAGAAGTGTTTATTTCCTTAAAATCTTCCTCCGAGATTATATGCGGCTCAATCCTTGTATCAACATCCCAAATCGGCCGTCCAACTTCAACTATAAATCTATCAGTTTCTTTGCGTTTTGATACAATCGCCACATCAATATCGCTGGTTTCCCGCTCCTGGCCTTTCGCGAAAGAACCGAACAAATAGATGGCCGAGAAAGGTATTTGGTTTTTCCGCAATCTTTGCGCGTATTTTTTTACGATTTTTTTTGCTTCAATTGTTGACATAAATTTTTATAAATAGTTTCAATTTTATCTAAATTTTTTTAACCAATGCGAAGGTCTAACCTTCGCGCCAACTAACGCGACGAGCTTCTGTCTTGATGATAGCAAAAAATCATTCTTGCCGGAATCTTTTCCGCCGGCGCGGCTTTAAAAGGGTCCGACCCTTTTAAAAAGGGTCGGACCCTTTTAAAAAAAGATTGCCGGATTATTGATCATTGATTTTTCCCATTTTTTTGGAAGGATTTTTCAGAGGGTTAGACCCTCTGAAAATTAAGGTTGGCGTTGAGGCGGTCAATGGTTCTTTGTTGGCGGCGGCGGGGCAGAAATATTGCTTCAAGGTTTTCCAAAGTCCGCCAGGATCGGGCGCGCCCAGCAAACGCGCAAAAAGAGTCAAATGATTTTGATATGGCCGATTCGTCGCTCTTCTTCTCTCTTAACTTTTTGCAAAATCTTTTCCGCGTGCTTTGGCGCAAAACCGCGTAATCGGCAAATGTTCCGTATCAATCAATTAAAAATGTAAAAATCAAAATGGAAAATGACAAATATAAAATGACAAAATTATTTTCTGCCCTTCATTTTAAGAATACTTGAGGCAAGGATATTCGCGATTTGAACCAATTCACTCAAAAGCCATTCCAATTCACTGACATCGCCCTTTTCCGTATCGCGCAATAATGTCAACCATACCTTTGATTCGTTGGCCGATTTCAATGAATGAGTGAAAAAATTGATAAAATCTTTTTTACTGCTCGCGGAATTGGCTTCAATATAATTCGCCAAAACGCTTGTTCCGCTCCGCAATAACTGTTTGCCCATTACATTGCAAACAGAGTCTTTGGGTAGCTTATCAATAAATTTAATCATCCGCAATGTCCAAGAATATAACCTCTTTTTAAATTCATTTTTAAATTTCGCTCTGTCATTTTCCATTTTGATTTTTTAATTTTACATTATTTTACGCACAATGCGGCAGGCATAGCTGTCAAAAATGAATGTCTGGTCAAAAATCGGTTCAATGACATTGCACAGCGCGTGGTGGACAACGCGATCCGCAAACGGCGCGGCTCTGATGGTGCGTTTTTTCGCGTCATTGACAATAAATTCGCGATAGCCGCCATGCTTGTATGTTTGAGTTTCCAGCCGCTCTTTTAGTTTCAACAGATTTTCTTCGGCATTGAACCCGAATTCCAGAATCTCTTTTTTGTAGCGCTTGCATTTGCGCGCCTTCAAATAGGCCGAATGTAAATTTTCAAAAGAGCAGATTTTATCAAACATTTTGTTATGTTTTGTTTTCAGAGGGTCTAACCCTCTGATCAGAGGGTTAGACCCTCTGAAAAAATTTGGAATAAATCACGCCTTATTCCATAACCAACTTCCCCAAAGTTTTTCTGGCGGCNNCAATCGCGGTCAATTATATTCAAATTGCGCAGTCCAAACGATTCTCCCAAACTGCAAAACGGATAATCCAGCGCGAATTGAAATGCCTCATCAAAATTCTCCATTGCCGCAGGAATGCCGCCGGGAAACAATTCAAAAACATTGATCACTTGAACATAGACATCCAGGTATTGCAAATACATTTCGCCTCTGATTGTTTTCCCGCGATATTGACCTTGAAAAATTCTACCCACTCTTTTATTTTTCAAATTCCAATAAACAGTGTATCCCGCTCCCAATTTCTTCATAAACTTGCTGATGCCTCCCGGCACGATTTCTTTTAAAATCAGATGATAATGATTGGGCATTAAACAATACGCGATGATTTTAACCAGCGGGCGTTGCGCTCCCCATTCTTCTTTCCATTCAAATGTATTATGACCGTCAAACGGATCTCGAGGCTCCAATTTGCGCAAATTTTCCTTTTGAGAAGCGATCAGAAAAGTTAAATCATTGGCAAGCTCGGTGATATCTCTCTCATCGTTGAAAAATCTTAACCCGCGCGAAAAACGCCAACGATCGGATTTGTCCAAAAATATTAACTGTTTATCGTTTCCTCTGTTGTAGGCATGGATAAAATCTCCAAGGCCGAAAAATTCAACTTTTACACTCATATTTTTTGGAAGGGGTTTTCAGAGGGTCTAACCCTCTGATCAGAGGGTTAGACCCTCTGAAAAAGTTTGCAGTTCGGCGTTAACGCGACTGATGATTTTCTCTTCGCGGCGGCGGGGCAAAAATATCGCCTCAAGATTTTGCGTAGTTTGCCAAGAGCGGCATTTGTCGGCAAAAGCGCGAAACGAATCAAACGCTTTTGCCGCGGCGGCTTCATCGCCTTTCTTTTCTTTCATTTTTTTGGCAAATCGCTTTAGCGTGCTTTGGCGCAAAACCGCGTAAGCGGCGAAAATCCGAAATCCCAAAAATTCAATCCCAGTTCTTGCCGGAAATACCTCGGCTTTCTTGGGATGCAAATTCAAATCCAATCCGTTTTTCAAAAATTCAGCGATTTTGTCCTTTGCTTGCCATAATTCCCGTTTATCGGTTCCCAAAATCAGAAAATCGTCCATATAGCGAAGATAATATCCGCGCTTTAAATCCCGCTTCACGAATTGGTCAAGTTCGTTTAAATACACATTGGCAAAGAGCTGGCTGGTAAGATTGCCGATGGGAATCCCCTTGCCGGTTTCAAAATTGTTGCTGTCAATAATTTCTTGGATCAGCCGCAAAACTTTTTTATCGGCAATTTTTTTCTGCAAAATTCCAAACAAAATCTCGTGGTTTATGCTGTCAAAATACTTGGAAATGTCGCACTGCAAGCAATAGATTCCGCGGGTCGTATTTTTACTCTCTCTCTCTCTCTCTCTCTCGGCAAATGCCAATGATCGCAAAAATGTTTTGACGCGTTTTATCGCCTTGTGGGTCCCCTTGCCCTTGCGGCAGGCGTAGCTGTCAAAAATAAATGTCTTGTCAAAAATCGGCTCAATGATGTTGCACAGCGCGTGGTGGACCACCCTGTCGGCGAATGGAGCGGCTTTTATGGTTCTCTTTTTGGAATCATTGACAACAAACTCGCGATAGCCGCCGTGCTTATATGTTTGAATTTCCAGCCGCTCTTTCAGCTTCAACAAATTTGCTTCGGCATCAAATCCAAATTTTAAAATCTCCTTTTTGTAGCGCTTGCATTTGCGCGCTTTTAAATAGGCCGAATATAAATTTTCAAAAGAGCAGATTTTGTCAAACATTTTATTTTTCAGAGGGTTTTCAGAGGGTCTAACCCTCTGATCAGAGGGTTAGACCCTCTGAAAAATATTCAAGGCCCACCGGCCCGGAGCGGGACAATTCCAAATTGAACCGTTCCGGGGTGAAGGCCGGAATTTTCCTTTTTTTGGAAAACAACGCTTCTACCAAACGCAAGATTTTCCAATCAAGAAAGGAGCTGTGCCAGTAGTTTTTTGGCACGGGCTTGCCCCGCCCGGCGGGGTTTCGCTCTGGCCTTGCGGAAAATTACCGGGCACAACGGAAACCAATGTTGCTGTTCGTGTTCGCAGGCGAATTGTTCAAGTTCAGAGCGAAGACGCCGGCGTTGGAAGTGTTGTTCCAATTGCCGCCGCGTTGGAAGGCCAACATCGCCGTTATTTGCGGCACCGCCCCTCGCCCGCTCGTCAAATTATCGCGCCGTTCGGCAATTATGCGTCAAGCGGGACGGATGATTTTACCAACGATAAAATTTGATAACATCATCCGTCCTGCCCGGTTCCGCAAAATTTTATCCAGCCGCCCAGCATTTTGCCGATTTCATTTATTTTTTGCGCCGCAAACTCATATTGCCGTATGCTGATAAAGTGCATATCTTTGGAAAGCCTGATTAAAATCCGCAACACATCCAATTGGACGCTGGCTTTTTTCAGATAAACGGTTTTTGCCCGGCTTTGATTGGCCATAATTATTTTTTCCAAAAATTCCAGCGCCGCATTTTCAATGCGCTGGCCCAGCACAAACCGTTGCGATTTGGGGAATTTGTTCACGGTCGGATACAACCACAATATCAACTCGTATGTTTTTTCAAGGATTGCCAGATTATTGATCATTGATTTTTCCCATTTTTTGTAAGGGTTTTCAGATGGTTTTCAGAGGGTTAGACCCTCTGAAAATGCTTTTGAAGGGGTCTAACCGCTCGCGAGTACGCGAGGGTATAGACCCCATTCGGGTGCAATTCAGGTTCGTGAAAGCAAAGCTTTCACTCCGCCAAATACCGGATTGCTACACACTACCGGGCACAACGGAAACCAACGTTGCTGCCCGCGCCCGCAGGCGAATTGCTCAAGTACAGAGCGAAGACGCCGGCGTAGGAAGTGCTGCTCCAATCGCCGCCGCGTAGGAAGGCCCGGTAAGTGGTGGAGGCGGTTTCGTCGCGACCGTAGGTCCACAACCGGCCGATGCCGTTGGCGGCGGTCCAGCCGTCGTCGGGCGGTCTTGAATTGGCCGCCGCGCCGATGAGATAGCGCGCGACATTCCATTCGCCCCAGTTGCCAACAGTCGCGCCGCCATCGTTGCCGATATCGGGCTGGTCAACTTGGGAAATGATGGCGTCCGTCCATTCCCACACATTGCCGGCGATGTCCCAAACGGTGTTGCCGTTGGACAGGGCGTGGACGCGCAGTTGGGATTTGTTGTTTCCGCCGGCGGAATAGCCGGTGTCGGCCCACTGGTTGCCGGTGCCGGAATAGCCATAGACCGCGCCGCTGTCGCGGAGCTGGCAGTTGGCCGCGAACGCGTTGGCGGCGTCGGAAAGCGGCAGGCGCAGGTTGCACCCCGAAACCACCGGATCGGTGCCGGCGGCCAGCGAATTGGCCGGATCGTTGTCGGTGTGGCCGGTGGCCAACTGCAGGCCGGCGACGGCGTCAATGTCGTTGATGGGCGTGGCGGCGATGTTTTCGGCAATGGTCATCCATTCGGCTTCGGAAACCAGATGATAGCCTTCGCCCAGCGCCTGGCAATAGGCGCGGGCGTTTTCCTGCGTCACGCTTGTCCACGGCGCATCGGCGGCTTTGCTTTCGGCCACGCCGCCGCCCGCGTCCTTGGCTTCGTATTTCATCACGCAAAAGCCGGGCAAGGTGCCGTGTTTGGCCGAACCCGGCACCCAGACATAGCCGGTGGGACAGATCTGTTCAAATTTGTCGGCAATAACTTTGTTTTCCACGATCAGGTTGCCGGTGCCGGAAATCGTGAATCCGGCCGTGGGGCAGGAAACCGAACCAAAGTCGCCCGACGCGCAAATTTTCAGGTTTTCGTCAAGCAGGATCAAATCATCGCCGCCGGAACCGGTGAGCTTCAAGCTCAAATCGCCGGTGGCGTCAACATAGAACTCGGAATAATTGGAAGAATCGGAAATAATCTTCATTTGCGGCGCGGCGCCGGTGTTTTCCAAAACTTCAAATCTTCGGGTGGGAGAAACTCCGGCGGTGTTGATCGCCAGCTTGCCGCCGGTGGTGTTGGCAGTGGGCGGGACAAGCGAGGCGGTGTCGCCGGCGCAATCGTCGTCATAGGTGATCGCGGGCGCGGCCACGACTTTGCCGTCCACCCACTGATCGTTGGCGTCGCCGTCCCAGTCGTTGTTTTCGGTGGAGCGGTAAATCTTGTAACCGGTGGCGCCGGTGACCGCCGACCAGGCGATGGTGTTGAGATTGATGTTGGTGCCCGACGCGCCGGTGGTCACGGTGAATTGCGCCGTGCCCGTGGTTTCGCCGTTGTCGTTGACCGCGGTTACCTTGTAGTAATAAGCCGTGGAATCCGCGCAGGAACCGCCGCTGGTGGCGGTGGTGGCCGCGGGAGTGCCGGCGGAAGAAATATCCAATTGCCGCAACGAAAGGATGCCGCCAAAGCTGGTGATGTTTTGCTTGACGAACAAATTGGAACCGGCCGCGCCCTCGCCGCCCACATAGACATTGCCGTCGGGCGCCACGCGGAACGCGTAGCCGCCGTTGTCGTTGCCCAAAATCTTAAAGCCCCCAAAGATATTGTTGCTGTTGGCCAGATTCATCAGAATATCGCCGCCGGGCGCGTAGCTCAAGCGATAGACCGAGTTGGCCGCCGGATCGCCCAAGGCGGCGTCCCAATCCGCCACGGTGATCGAGGTGGCGTCGTTATCGGTAATGGTTTGCGTCTGGCCCCGGCCCGCGCCGCTGATGATTGTGACCGCGCCGCCGATCCACTCGTCAACGGTCCACGCCTTGTCCGAATCGGTCAAGGTTGTCGCCGTGGTGGTGGCCGCCGTGCCGAAATCGCCGGTTTGCTCGTTGGACTGGGTGGTCAAAACCAAATTCTGCGCGCGGTTAATGTTACCCGCCGCGATCGTGAGCGGGCCGTTGGAAGTGATGTGGGAATTGCCGGCGCTCATAAACTGCAAGTCGTAGCTGATGCCGGTGTCGCCGGCCACATTCACTTGCAAGGGCCGGTTCAAAACAATGTTGGGATTGCCGAATTCCGCCACGGTTTCCAGCAAGCCGTTGGCCGCGATCTTGAATTGGAACGCGCCCGAGTAGTCCGTGTCGCCAATGCCCGTCGCCAGCATGTCAATGCGGCCGAATTCCGTGGCACCGCCCGTGGTGCGATTGGCGATAAACTGCAACCCCACGCCCGAATTGGCCGCGGCGGTTCCCAAATTCTCCAAGCGCATCAAATCCGCGACCGCGCCCGAAGAATCCCCCCGCACCGTAAACCTGCTCGTGGGCGCGATCGTCCCAATCCCCACATTGCCGGCTCCGTCAATGCGGAGCGCTTCGGCAAGGGCCGCGCCGCCCGTTCTGGTCCAGAAAGTCAAGGCCGAGGTTTCACTCCCCGAAGTCGCGGTGGTCAAAAGATTGCCAATCCGGCCCGTGAGCTCATCCGTTCCCGCGCTGTCTTCGGTGTAGAAATCCATTGACCCGCCAATGCCATCCGCCGCCGTGCCCGAAGTTTGCCGCCGCAAGCGCAAGACTTCCCCCACGGTGTTTGTGGTGGCAGGGTTGATGTACAAATACCCAGCAATGTTATTTGTAGAAGTGCCAACAACACCATAACCGTTCGTAGAAGAGCCAACGGCCCCAGTACTGTTCACAGAAAAGAAATTGCCGCCATAGTAGTTCGTGGAACTGCCGTAGACACCAGCGCTGTTCGTGGAATTGCCGTAAACGCCATAGCCATTCGTGGAACCGCCGTAAACACCAACATTGTTCGCGGAAAGGCCATAAATGCCATAGTTGTTCGTGGAACTGCCATAAATGCCATAGCTGTTCGTGGAATTGCCGTAAACGCCAAAGCTGTTCGTGGAAAGGCCGCGGACACCAAAGTTGTTCGTGGAAAAGAAATTGCCGCCATAGTAGGTTCTTCCCCGAATCACATAGCGCAAACGGACATTGGTGTTTGTCCAGCTGGTGCCGTCGGCGGAAGTCGCGCCCATATTTGACGACGCATCCGAATCCAAAATAATGTTCCCTCCGGTCGGCGCGGCGCTGTATTTCAACACCAGCCAGTATTTTGTCCCGCTTACCATCGTGTAGCTCGTACCCATCGACAAGATTTGATAACTTGTTGTGAGCGTGCCGAATCTAACGCTAATGCCTGTTGCCAGCAACGCTCCCGGCTTTGACGGCGAACCGCCGTCATCGGCGTAAATGTAGCCGATGAGATATTGTGTGGTATTGGTAATATCCGCGCTTTCTTTAACCCTGACGGTGAAATCACCCATTGTGTGCGCGTCCGACGCGGTAAATTGCACCGCCTGATACATTGTCGCCATGGTCGCGTCCGTGCCGGTGAACGCCGAACCATCCTGCAAATCAGACGCGGTTTGCGACGCGTTAATCGACGGATAGGTTTCCTGATTAACCGTCTGCGCCGAATTGATATTCCCTGCCACATCCAACTTATACCCCGCCGCCGGCGCCGTCGTCCCGATGCCGACATTGCCGCCTGCTGGATTTAGAGCCAACGGGTATGCCGCTGCCATATATTGCCCTGCCTGAATTACACCAACATTATTAGTAGTATCCATCATAAATGCTAGTCTTTTCCTGTTGTCCGTGCTTCCAGACAAGACTAATTGACCATTCCCGTTATCTCCTGCCCATATACCTGTACCATCAGCTTGAACCTGAAACTTGAATACTGGGGCTGCCGTCCCGATGCCCACATTGCCGGTGCTCGGGTCAAACACAATGCCCGCGGTTGAAGTGGCGTTCCCAACGCGAAACCCGCCGTTCACATCCAGCGCATACCCGGGACTGGTTGTCCCGATGCCGACGTTACCCGCACTTAAAGTCAACGCATCAGCGCCTCCAGTCACCAAACTAAAGGCATTACTAGACAAATAACGAAGTCCATTATCACCATCAGAAGAGAAGTAAATAGATGGGGCTCCTACAGTACCGTCACCCGCACTAAATCTATTACCATAAAAGACGCCACCGTTAACGTTACCGTTAACATCCAATTTCATACTGGGCACCGTCGTCCCAATGCCGACGTTGCCTGTTATCCCATCAATCTTCATCAAGTTTGCCCACACCCCTGGAGCAGTCGTAACTTGGAAATGCAAATCATACCCCCTGTAACTATCACTACTGTATTCCGACACAATCCTGTTGCCCATATTTTCCCCTACGGTTCCTCTTGGATTTAACTGTAAACCAACAGTCGCTCCCGGAAAAGTCGGGTATTGGTCCAAAGACGACTCCAACTTCAATAAAGTTGCCGCATCGCTGGTACTCGTATAAGCAGTCGCCCCTCTCACTGTCAATTTGCTCCCCGGACTCGTCGTCCCGATGCCGACGTTGCCCGCTATTGTAGTGTCCTCTGCACCATTTACAACCAAATTTTGAGCAATAGTCACTAAACCAGCGGTGCTGATAGTCAGGTCAGTTGCCCTACCGCCAGTACCGAAACCAAAATCACCAGCAGCATCGCTTGCATATATATAATTTCGTCCCGCTCTCGTAAAAATGATGTCATTACCGCTAAACATTGTATTACCCGAAGCCCCTGCAATCTCCAACTTCTGTCCCGGCGAAGTCGTCCCGATGCCGACGTTGCCGGTATTGTCGATTCTCATACGTTCCGCGGGGGTTATTCCTGTAAAAAATCTGATTAGCCCATATTCAACCAAGTCAAGATAATTATTCACCATACCGGTAGTAGAATCACCTCGAAGCCAAATACTGTGGGCATCACCATTACCTACGGTCAATTTCATACCACCGGCGGTATCACCACCTAAATCCATAAGTCTCACACCTTGGTCTGCGTGATTTTCCGTAGACGCAACAATCCTTAATCCAGAATCACCTTGTATTGTTAATTTTTGCCCAGGGCTCGTCGTCCC
>DIWQ01000057.1 GCA_002423555.1 Patescibacteria group bacterium UBA6102 | reverse complement strand
AGGAGGACCGAACCGGTTGACTGTGCAAAATCTTCGGATGAGCTGTGGTAAGAAGTGAAAAGCTAATCGAGCTTGGTAATAGCTGGTTCTCTCCGAAATAACTTTAGGGTTAGCGTTTTGCGTTAATGATTCCGGGGGTAGAGCACTGACAGAAATATCGCGGGGAAACTCAGATATTTCCATCAAACTCCGAATACCGGAATTATTGCAAAGCAGTAAGACTACGGGCGCTAAGGTCCGTGGTCGTGAGGGGAAAAGCCCAGATCTTCGTCTAAGGTCCTTAAATTAAGCTAAGTGCAAAACAAGGAAGTGAAGTTCCTCTGATAGCTAGGAGGTTAGCTCAGAAGCAGCTATCCTTTAAANNGTGCGTAACAGCTTACTAGCTAAGGAATTTTGCGCCGTAAATACACGGGGCTCAAGCTTAATACCGAAGACAAGGGTTTCCCGCATTTATGCGGGGAGCGGTAGGAGAGCGTTCCCAATGCGGCGAAGCCGAACCGTAAGGTTTGGTGGAGCGTTGGGAAGTGAGAATGTTGGCATGAGTAACCGCAATGCGGGTGAGATCCCCGCACACCGAAAACCCAAGGTTTCCGCGGCAATGGTGATCATCCGCGGGTTAGGCGGTCCTAAGGTCAAGCCGAGAGGCGCAGCCGATGGACATTCGGTTAATATTCCGATCCTTCCTTTTTTTGCCGAGAGAGTGACGAAGTTTAGTAATCCGAGCGGGTTATTGGATTCCCGTCGGCAGTTCGACTCCCGATTCCGAGCGCAAGCGAGGGAAAGGGAACAGGATTGACGAAAAGTCCCGGTTCGCCGGGGCGGATTCGGACCAGCAAACTTCCCGGAAAAACCTCTCAAGGGTTATCAAAAAAAGGGAACCGTACCGTAAACCGACACAGGTGGGTCGGCGTGAAAACGCCAAGGTGAACGGATGAAAGTTCGTGAAGGAACTAGGCAAACAAGTATGCGTAACTTCGGAATATGCATTCCCCCCACTTCGGTGGGGGGCGCAGCGAAAGACTCTCAGGCGGCTGTTTATCAAAAACACAGGTCCCTGCTAAACTCGCAAGAGGAAATATAGGGGCTGAGACCTGACCAGTGCCCGTGTGTCAAAACTGGCGGTGGTATCGTCGCAAGACGGTATCGCTAACCGGTCTAAGCTACGGGTGAACGTCCGCGGTAACTCTGACCGTGTTAAAGTAGCGTAGTCCCTTGTCGCGTAAGTTGCGACCCGCATGAAAGGTATAACGACCTGAGAACTGTCTCCACGAATTATCCGGTGAAAATGTAATGGAAGTGAAGATACTTCCTACCTGCGGCTAGACGGAAAGACCCCGGGAGCTTTACTGCAGGGTGATATTGGGTTTTGGATTTTGATGCGTAGCATAGTGGTGAGGCGTTGAGATCTCGTTTTCGGACGGGGTGGAGCCGACAGTGAAATAGCCATCTTCAATATTCATCATCCTAATCCTAAGGGTGACAGTGTCACTTGGGCAGTTTAAGTGGGGCGCTTGCCTCCTAAAAAGTAACGGAGGCGTTTAAAGGTCAGCTAAGCACGGATGGAAATCGTGCGTGTCGCGTAAAGGCAAAAGCTGGCTTGACTGCAAGGCGGATGTGCCGCGCAGGCGCGAAAGCGGAACTTAGTGAACCGATGCTGGTTATTAGAATCGGCAGAGATTATCAAACAAAAGTTACCCCGGGGATAACAGGCTGGTACGACCCACGAGTCCATATCAACGGTCGTGTTCGGCACCTCGATGTCGGCTCATCATAGCGCGGGGGTGGAGAAGCTCCCAAGCGTCCGGCTGTTCGCCGGTTAAAATGGTACGTGAGCTGGGTTCAGACCGTCGCGAGACAGGTCGGTCCCTATCTACCGCAGGCGTTTGAGTTTTGAGGAGAGTCGTCCCTAGTACGAGAGGACCGGGATGAACTGACCTCTGGTGTACCGGTTGTTCCGCCAGGAGCACCGCCGGGTAGCTAAGTCGGGAACGGATAAGAACTGAAAGCATCTAAGTTCGAAGCCGGCTCCAAGATAAGAACTCTCAGTTTCCTCCAAGAACAGGAGGTTGATAGGCTGCAGGTGTAAGTCCCGCAAGGGATTCAGCCGAGCAGTACTAATAAACGATCAAACGCCTTGGTTAGCAATTAATGACCTCAAATTGTTTTTTAAGATTCTGGAAAAATATAACTGACAAAATTGAAACAATACCGCGATTGCGCGTATTGTAAGGAAGCTATACCGAGAGTGCTCCACCTGTTCCCATCCCGACCACAGAAGTGAAATCTCTCAGGGCCGATGATAGTCGCAAGGCGAAAGTAGGTAGCTTTCTTACAATGCGCGCAATTTTTTTGTAGATCAAAAACTATAATCGCGAGTATTTTACTTTTGATTTGTTTTTTGTTAAATTGACAATATTGGATAAAGTATGCAAATTATATGGCAAATAATCTTGATATCGTGAGCATGTCGCTTCCAAAACAATTGGACGAGCAAATAGAAAAAGAAGTAAAAACAGGCAAGTTTGCTTCAAAAAGCGAGTTTGTCCGTTTTTTGGTTCGTTTGTGGCAAGAGGATAAATTGGCAAAAGAAATTGACGAAGCGGAAAAGGATATTGCCGCGGGAAGAGTTAAAGAAATAAAATCACTGAAAGAATTAAGGTAAAATATTGTCGGATGAAAATTATCCCTACGGCAAAGTTTGAACGCAATTATAAAAAGCTGTCCGGTTCTTTAAAAGATAAAGCGGAAATTGCTCTTGAAATTTTTAAAATTGATTTGTCCGATTCTCGTTTGCGTGTCCATAAATTGCATGGCCGTTTTGCGGAGTATTGGGCGTTTACCGTCAGTTATGATTGCCGGATTATATTTCGTTACGGCGAGAATAATGAAATTTTTTTGATAACCATTGGCGACCACAAAATATACGATTGAATAAACTACGCCAGGGCAAAGCTCCGAGGTATGCTGGCGGGTAAATAAATCGCGACCCGACCTGAACCCATCCCGACTCTCTCGCAAAATCCGCTCGGGACCGGCGCCGAAGTGAAATCCATCATGGCCCACCTTCGTTAAAACTTCGGTTGTGATGGACCGAAACGATAAATTTTGATTATGCTTACTCCCGAACAGGAAAAATGGGTTAGCCATCTTTCCGACAGCGACAAAATAAAAATTCATCCTTAATGATCAGCGGCGTTCCGGCGCGAGCGTTGTTCGCAAAACAAAAACCGCGAAAAACATTCGCGGTTTTTGTTTTGATTATTGAAAGCCTACCATTCGCCGTCGCCCGCGTCGTCGCGGTCGTCGTCGTCGCCCATTTGGGCGTCGTCGTCTTCCAAGTCGTCGTCGGCGAGGATGTCGTCGTCGTAATTTTCGGCATCCTGCAGGGCGATGGCGGTTTTAATTGTGTCGTCAATCATTATTAAATTTTAATTGAGAAAGATATTTTTTTAAAAAATATCCCGACCTTTGCCGCGAATTTTTTCGCGATAAAATCATTGCACATTTCCATATATTATTTATTCAAAGGATTTTGTCAATAGCAAAAATTGCGACTTATCCACAGGCGGCAAAAAAGAACGGAAAATCAAACACAAAGAAAAGAAAAATTTCCGGCGGGTTCGCTTTTTTGCGCCGATCTGCTATAAATAAGAATAGTCAACAACAGAAACGATGAAAGCGAATTTTTCCAAAAAATGGAAGGTGACGCTGGCGATCACCGGCGTTGCCGGCGTGATTTTGGCGTTAAACATTCCGGCGGTCAACGCGCAATTCAAAAATGCGGCTTTTGCGGCGCTGGCGGAGATTCAGAAAAACGTTTGGGCGGCGGGCGCGTCCGCCGGCGAAAGCTTGCCGGTGTTTGCCGGCGAAAGCCTTGCCGAAGAGAATCGCCGTTTGCGGGCGCAAGCGTCCGGGTTCTGGGTGCAACAAGCGCAAATTGACGCACTGAAAAAAGAAAATGAATTCCTGCGCCAAGGATTGAATTTGGAATTGGAAAAAGAATTTGATTTGAAGCTTGCCAATATCGCGGGAAAAATTCCCGCGCGCGACATTTTGATCATTGACAAAGGCGCACGCGACATGATCGCGCCGGGGATGATGGTGATTGATTCGCAAAAAGCGGTCGTGGGAAAAGTGATCAAAGCCTATGATAATTTTTCGGAGATTCAGCTGATCACGGACAAAGACTTCTCTTTTGACGTTTCAATCGGCGAAAACGCCATCGGCGGGCTTTTTCGCGGTCTGGGCGGACTGAACGCCGAAATCGGTTTGGTGCCCAGGGATGCCACGCTGGCGCCCGGCCAGCGGGTCTACACCAGCGGGCTGGGAGGTATTTTCTCGGCAGGGCTTCTGGCGGGCGCAGTGAAGGAAATCCGCCAAAACGACGTTGAGACTTTCCAAACGGCGGCGATTGCGCCGGCCTTTGACGTTGCCGCGGCGCGGCAGGTTTTTGTGGCGGTGGGAAAACATCCGATGGACTCGGCGCTGTCGGCGGAAATTAATGGCGGAAATGATTAAGAAATTGATTTTGATCGCCGCCGCGGCGTTTGCGCTGTTTTTACTGCAAACGAGCTTCGCGCCTCATTTTCCGTTTTTTGCGGGGAGATGGTTTGAGTGGGCAAATTTCATCACCTTGCCGGCAGTTTTGTTTGCGCTTTTTGAGCGGCGGCGGCACAATTTGGGCTGGGGATTGGCGGTTTTGGGGGGATTTTTGTTGGATATTTACTCGGCAAGATTTTTCGGTTTTTGGATAATTGTTTTATCGTTTGCGGTATTGGCGATCAAACTCGGAATCAAAAAATATGTTCGGCTTCCTTCGTTTTGGTAAAAAAAGAAGAATATCGCTCTCTTCGCCGGAAGAAATTGAACCGCAGGAGATATTTTGCGACCGGCGGGCGCAGCGGCAAAACAAGTGCGGCGATCAGGATTGCAAAAAATTTGAAGTGGCCGCGCCCGCCGGGGGGCTGGCGTTGCCGGCGGTTTTCGCCGCGCTGTTTTTTTTGGCCGCGTTTTTGCGAGCGGGCTATCTGCAAATTGTTGAGGGCGGTGAGCTTATGAAGCAGGCGCAGAAAAACCAATATATTTTTCAAAAAGTGCAGTCCGATCGCGGCGTGATTTATGACGCCGGTTTCAATGTTCTGGCAAAAAACCTGTCCGCGTTTGATTTGCAGTGCGACATTCAAAAATTTTCAAACAATCCGGCGGAGAGAAAAAGAATCATTGAAAGCTTGGCGGCGATTTCCGGCGCGGACGCGGCGGCGATTGATCAGGCTGTCGGCGCGCAAAAGACGGCGGTTTTGGAAAATCTTGACCATCAGTCGCTGATCATCCTTGAGGCCCGCATCAATGATTTTCCCGGGTGCCAAGTGGTTGCCCGCCCCATCAGGGAATATGTTCGCGACGCGGGATTGGCGCACCTTCTTGGCTATATGAGCAAAATCAATCAGGACGAATGGAGCGCCAACGCAGAGAATTATTCCATCAATGATTATATCGGCCGTTCGGGATTGGAAAAATCCTACGAAACCGTTTTGCGCAAAGACCCGGGGAAATTGCGGGTTGAACGGGACGCCAACGGGAACGTGATAGCGCAGGAAATGACCGCGCTTCCCGAATCGGGCGACAGCATCCGGCTGTGGCTTGATTATGATCTGCAGAAAAAATTGCGCGATTCAATGAAAAACCAACTGGAAAGCCTGGGCTTGAAAAAAGGCGCCGCCATCGCGCTGGATCCCAAAACCGGAGGAGTGCTGGCGATGGTTTCTTTTCCGGATTACGACAACAATGTCTTTTCCCAGCATAATCGCGAGGAAATACAAAAATTGGTTGATGATAAGAAGACCAATACTCTTTTAAACCGCGCCATCGGCGGCCGTTATCTTACCGGTTCTGCCATTAAGCCGTTTATCGCTTCGGCGGCATTGCAAGAGGGGATTATCGCCGCCGACAAAAATATCAATTGCCAAGGGAGAATATCGGTGCAGAACCAATACGATCCGGAGATTGTCTACCATTACAACGACAATCATGTCCACGGGCAAACCAATATGTACAAGGCAATCGCCGAATCCTGCAACGTCTACTTCTACACTATTGGTGGCGGGTATGAAGATCAAAACGGATTGGGGCCCACGCGCATCAAAAAATATTTGGATTTGTTCGGCTGGGAAGAACCCACCGGCATTGATTTGCCCGGCGAGATTGCCGGATTTGTGCCTTCCGCCGACTGGAAAAAAGAAAGATTCGCCGGCACGCAGGATCAAAATTGGACCGACGGCAACACCTACTGGCTGTCCATCGGGCAGGAGTTTATCGGTATCACGCCGATTGAAGTCGCTTCGGCTTACGCGGCGATTGCCAACGGCGGCACGCTTTATCGGCCGCAGATGGTGAAAGCGGTGGTTGACAGCGCGAAAAACACGATTGAAGAGAAAAAACCGGAAGTGATTCGCGAAAATTTCATTGATGCGGCCCATCTGGCGGCGGTGCGGGAAGGGATGCGGTTTGCGGTTAACGGTGCGGGTGCGCCTCTTGCGTCCGCGCTCACGCTCAACCAGCTGGGGATTAGGATGGGCGCCAAGACCGGCACGGCGCAGTTGTACAAAGGGCCTGACGGCAAGGATTTATTAAACAGCTGGGTCAATGTTTTTGCCCCCTATGACGATCCGCAGATCGTTTTGCTGGTGATGGCCGAAGAAGTGCGGGAAGGCACAGTGGCGGTTTTGCCGGTGGCCAAGGAGGTGCTGGGATGGTATTTTGAACCCAAGAACGAAGACGGCGTCCGCCTTTCGGAACTGCCGCCCGCCGAAAAAAGCGAAACTTCCGGCGAAACCGGCGATATGCTTGATATTGAAGGCGCAATGATCAACGAAAATCCCACCCTTCCTCCCGCGACCATCCCCGATGAAGAATATTGATTTGAGATTTGCGGGTTTATGAAAAAATAAGAATTCCTGACATTTTTTGCGGTCGCAAAATTTGTCCGGAAAATGTTTTTGGGCTACAATAGCTTCACTTGCATTTTTATTTTTTGTTTATGGCAAAAGAAATCAAAAAAATGAATAAAACGCGCCGCGAATCAAGCAAAGTTTTTGACGCGCAAAAAATTGGCAAACTGTTAACAAATCTTAACGGCAATGTTAAGCAAATCAACACTCGGATTGACGGTTTGGATAAAAATGTCAATCAGATAAACGGCACTATTAATCATCTTATTGACGGCCAGTTAAAGTTGGATGAAAAGATTGATAATTTGGATGAAAAGTTAGGCAAAAAAATTGACAATTTGGACGGTCGCGTGTTATCCGTGGAAAAACGGATAGTTTCAGTGGAGGGGAAAATGAATTCTTTGGAGGGTCGGATGGATTCCATGGAAACGGAAATGAAGAACAGTTTCAAAACTATTGTCAGTTATTTGATTTCCATTGAAGATGAGATTGGCGAAATCAAGACCGCCTTGGACAAAAAAGCCGATAAAAAAGACTTGGACGCGATAGAACAACGAGTTTTGCGCCTGGAAATTGAGCTGGGTGAATGCAAAAAACAAATCGTTACCGCGAAAAACAGATCATAGTATAGGGGATATGAATTCAAAAAATTTGGCAAAAAACAATATCCGGTGCATTGTTTTCCGGGAAGGAAAGATTTGGTATGGCACGGCGCTGGAGTTAAATATCGTGGAAAGCGGCGACACGGCTCGCGAGGCGATGTTGCTTTTGTTTGAGGCGATTGCCGGTTATTTGGAATCTGCCAAAAAAGTTAATAATTCAGCCGTTCTTAGCCAAGAAGCCGATCCGGAATATGAACGAATGTGGCAATCTCTGGCGAGCGAAAAGAAAATTCCGTCAAAAGAGATTTTTTTCTTTGGCAACATCAATGCCGATAAAAATGTTCTAATTTCTGCTTGATGTCTCGCGGAATCAATAATTGGACGGCGGAAGATGTGATGCGCTTTTTAAAGGCGCGCGGTTTTGTTTTTAATCATGCCAAAGGCAGTCATTATTTCTATGTCGGCCGCGTTAACGGCAAAATACATCAAGTTTGCATTCCATTTCACGGTGCAAAATCATTGAATCCGCGCACCTTGAAAGGCATAATTTTACAATCGGGAATTTCCAAAAATGAATGGCTTGTGTAAAAAAAGAGGGGCAAATCACCACTTGACGGCGGCAAGATACCCACTTATCAAAGAAATTCCCATTTCGATACATCCAAACAAGACCCACTCGTTGGCCAGTTCATATATGCCCAATGCCATATAAAATACGGCAATGAACATACATAATAGCCTATATGTAACATTCAAAGAGCTCATGCGCTAGTTACTAGCATAATAATGGCATTTTGTCAAGGTTGGCGGGGAAGGGAAAATGGGGTATAATGGTAAATTCAGTAAAATCCGGATATCGGATATCAAATGTCGAAACAAATCCGAATTTTCAAAATTTAAACGATCAAAACGAAATGTGTATTTTGTTTTGATATTTGAGAGTTTGATATTGAAAAATTGTTTCGAATTTCGGATTTCGTGCTTCGGGATTATTTTTTTTGTGGC
>DIWQ01000020.1 GCA_002423555.1 Patescibacteria group bacterium UBA6102 | reverse complement strand
CTCTTTTAATAAGATAAATTATTTTCCCCAGAATTGTGGTCGTTTTTCCCGTGCCCGCCCCTGCGACCAATAAAGTATTGTTTTCATCCGAAGCGATTGCCTGAATCTGATCGGTATTGTATGGGATTCTATGTCTATCAAGAAGTTGTTTTATGTGCGGCGATTCTTGCAGGATAAATTTATCGTTAAAAGGATCTATAAATGATTGCCTTCCGTTGTCGTATGCTTCCATGAAGGAGGCAACAGCTTTCTTTGTTTGATCATCAGTCTTTAATTTTAAAATCCGCGGATTTACGATTTTGGCCAAGTATTCGTATTTTGTTTTCCATGATTGATATTGTCGGTTGCTCACATACCAATTATTGCGAAAAAGATTGTGAAAATCATATAAAGCGTCCTCGAAATCCGCATCATATTTGCTTAATGATTGCAAAATCTTAAATAAGCGCCTATTCATAAGCGCTTTTGTTGATTTGTATGTGCCAAAAAACAATATTATTGATATAAAAAAAACAATTATTTCCATAAACTTGTTTGTGAAATTTTTGGATTTGCATGTGTCTGCTAGATGGTTTCGCAGGTTTTAGTCATAATGCTGTTGATTTTTTCAATCCAGCAGATGTCAATGCGGCGTTTCAAAATGCCGATGAAAACTCCCAAATCATAACCGAGATTACCGGCGACGGCATCCTCTAACTTCCTGATGTCAGTAATGGCTTTTTGGCTGTCTTTGCCGCCTTTTTTGATTTCAAAAATTATGCAATTGTTCGGACTTAATCTTCTGTGAATGATAATATCGGGCCGGATTTTGTCCCCGTTGGTATTCTTTTTGGCGGTTAATAAGTTGCGGTTATATTCGCAATCAACATTCAGTTCGCGGAACAAATTTCCCAAATATACTGCGATCCGATGGCTGATTGCCGGTTCATAGACATTAACTTTCAAAAGAGCGGCACGGTCAAGCGCCTTGAATTCCCGCACCGCCTCCCTGATTTTCTCCTTGGCGTCTTGAATTTGCATAATTGTTTTTGATTTGAAAAATGATTCGCCTATTCTTGATTATGGCGCGTGCCAACCAAGAATTCAATGGGAAAAATTAAAAAACAGAGGTTGTACCCCTGTTTTTTGTTTTTTTTAATTATTTGACGGTTTTGTATTGGTCGGGCGACCAGGCGGGGGCGCAGGGCATAAAGATTTCCATATTGCCCTGCCAATAAAATTTTTCGCCGGGATTTATCAAGACCAAATCGCCGGCGCCAATTTCATATTCTTTGTCTTCCACGGCCAATTTTCCCGAACCCGAAATGATATAGCCCATTTCCTTGCAACTTCATTGGCCGCCCAGCCTTTGTCGGGATAGCGTCCCGAAAGTTTGATCACCGCGCCGTTGATATTGCGATCATCCATTGGATACTCATAAGCAAGACAACAATCGCTATTTTTAAATTCTTTTCTTTGATCTTTTTTGACAATTTTCATTATTGTTGCAAATTAATGACGGTGCCGGCGGGTTTGCCTTCCAGGGCGTTTTTAAAATGTTTTAAGTCTACAATTTGGCAGATGATGCCGGTTTTGGCCGCGTCCAGCAGTTCAAGGTATTTTTGTTTCATTCCGCCGGTGACATCGGCGGCGGTGCTTCCCGAGAGGCATTTTTGAATATCCTGATAATTTTTGCGGTTAATTTCGGGAATCAGCCGCGCGTTTTTATTGATTTTGGGGTTGGCGGTGAAAATTCCTTCCACGTCGCTCACCTCAATTATCTTTTCGGCACCCATCTTTTTGGCAATATAGGGCGTGATTTGATCTCCCGAGAGAATTGCCGATCCCCAAGCTTTGTCAAACGCCGGTACGCCGTAGGCGACCGGCACCATTTTCAGGCGCAAAAGCCCTCCCATAGCTTCTGTGGCCATTGATACCAATCGTCCTCGTTCCAGTACCGCGTGGCTTGAAGCTTGCGCCGGAAACGCGGGCACGCCTTTTTTTATCAGTCGGTTGCAAACCATGCAATTCAAATCGTTTTGCAATTTTTGAGTTTTAGCAAATGCCAGAATCTGTTTTTCGCTGATGACGCTTTTGTCAATGCCGGTTTGTTTCACCAACGGATGGCCGAAAGATCCCACGCCATGCACCAAAACATAAGACTCTTTGAAGCCTTTCAATAAACTGCCGAGCTTATTGATGTTTCCGGCATTTATTTTTGGTTTTTTGCTTTCTTTTTTGGTGATTACCGAGCCGCCGATTTTGATGATGGTAAGAGACATAATAAAATCAAAATTAAAAAATCAAAAATCAAAGCCATTGTTAAAAATTAACGGTTAACAATGCTATTATTTGCCGAAGCGCCGCTGGCGCGACGCGTATTCCGCCAGCGCCGCGTCAAGATCATTTTCGCCAAAATCCGGCCAATATTTTTTCACAAACAGAAATTCCGAATAGGCCGCTTGCCACAATAAAAATCCGGATAGCCGCTGTTCCCCGCCGGTGCGGATGATTAAATCCGCGTCCGAAGTCCAAAGGTTGTCTTTAACGGTGTCCTCGGTAATTTTATCCGGATCAATTCCCTTTTTAACGATTTTTTTGATTGCGTCCACCAATTCCGCCCGCCCGCCGTAACTGAGAGCTAAGTTCAATGTCATGCCGGTGTTGTTTTTTGTTTCCGATTCTATTTTTTCTATTTGCTCTTTGATATCGCCGGCGAATTTTTCTTTCTGGCCAAGGACATTGATTTTAACGTTTTTTTCATTGAATTTACCAAAATAATCCGATAATGATTTTCTGAAAATATCCATCAAATAATCAACTTCCTCCTTGGAACGATGCCAATTTTCAGTTGAAAAACAAAAAAGCGTGAGCGTTTCAATTCCTCTGTCTTGGGCCGCTTGTATGATTAGTTTAACATTTTCAAAGCCTTTGTGGTGGCCTTCCAGTGTTGGCAGGCCGCGCTCCTTGGCCCAGCGGCGGTTGCCGTCAAGGATAATTCCCAAATGACGGGGCAGATTTTTTTGGTTTTCCATTATCAAAATTAAATTTTTCGATTGAATTTCAGCAGATAATCGCCGTCAAGATTGATGTTTTGCGGAATAATCCATGGAAAATGAAATCCGGCGGTATAGGCGCAAAATTTGGCCGCTTTCCCTGCCATTATCCGCAAATTAAAAAAGCGCGTAGCGTCTTTCCTGTATTGTAGGAAATCGGGGAAATTTTTCAAGAGGATGCCGGCTTGCGTCAAATTCCAGATTACTCCGCCCCCCGACCACGGCTTGGTCAGTCCGCTGGCATCGCCACATAAAGTTATTTTTTCGTTTTTCGGCAAAACCAGTCCTTGCGGAATGATCGCGCAACGCAATTCCGTTAATTTGATATTTTTTCGTGCGATAAATTCATTAAAAATTTTCGGCGCCAAATCAGGTTTTTCCATTATTCCCCATTCAACATCTTTACCACGCGGGATTCGCCACAGAAATCCGTTTTTTGTTGCCCAGGTTTCCACGAAATCCGAATTATCCCGCTTTTGTTCAAATCCCTGTATTCCCAGCGGGAATGACAAACCAAAAGGGTCGGACCCTTTTTTAAAAAGGGTCCGACCCTTTTTAAAAGTAAGGTAGTTTCGCGTGGGCGAAAGGGCGCCATCGGCGCCGATGACGCGATCATATCCGGCGGATAACTCGTCCAATTCGGAAAAATCAATGTTTTGGCCGGTGCGGATGTTGGCGCCCGCTTGCGTTGCCAGTGCGCCGGCAAGCAAATCCAACTGCGCGTGGTCAATGACGGAAAATCGCGGGCGAAATTTTATCCGTATCGTTCTTTTGGGAAAATTGATGATGCAAGAACCGATTTGATTGGTTTCAAGTTGTCGCGCTTCGGGAAAAAAATCAAAAAGCCGCGCCGAAAACAGCCCCGAACAGCATTGCTTGCCGATGGTTTTTTTCTTTTCAAAAACAAAAACCTCATTGCCCTTTTGCGCCAAATTTTTTGCCAGATAGAGCCCGCAAACCCCGGCCCCGATGATCGCAATCTTCATATTTTATTGACTTTATTTTATNNTTTAAAGGTATATATACGATTATATCGATCATTGTCCTTTGGTTGATATTCAATTCGCCAACCTTTATTGCAATGTTGATTATGGCGGGGGCAATTTGCATATTGATCCTAATCAGTCATTTGATGTCTTGGTTGGGAGATCAATACCTAGTTCGTTACGATGATGGTTACCGCTGGATTCGCGGATTGCCGCCAAGGAGAAAAAGGAGAAAAACGAAACCCTAAAATTCTCTTGCGGCATTTTTTTATCCATTAATGGTATTGGGATTTTGATTTTACAATAATAAAACTGCGAGCATTATATTCTTGCTCGCCGCCGCTTGATTTCATGGCCCTTATCAATGAACCATCTGCCATACTGTGCCAAAGTTATATTTGTTTCGGCCTTTGTAAGGCAGTAAAAACAATCCGTGCAATCGGGAACGCGCAAAATCAATCCGTGGATTTCGCACGCTTCTAGAAAATCAGCCAGTTCGCCGTCGGGAGCATATCCCGCTTTTTTTCTTATATAATCATGGCTACATTTTCCTCCCATGGCGATGATATCCATCACCTCTCTTTCCCATGGGCTTAATTCTATCAAAAATCTCAAGGTACTAAATTTCCATATCAAGCAATCGTCCCCCTGATTTATTTCTATCGCAATTTTTGACAAAAGGCAAGATTTGCGCTATTATTTGCGTGTAAATCTTATAACTTTCTTATTGTTTGTTGGCTCCGGATTCTTTGCGAATCGGTGATCAATGATAATTTATAAAAAAAATGGCAAAGTCAAAAAACACCGGCGGGACAAAATTGGGCCGCGATCCGCGGCCGAAATATCTGGGCGTGAAGCTCTATGCGGGGCAGGCGGCCAAAATCGGGAGTGTGATCGTGCGCCAGCGCGGTTCGCAGATCCTGCCGGGCAAAAATGTTAAAATCGGCAAGGACGACACTCTTTATGCGATCGCCGAAGGCACCGTGGCTTTCCGCGAGATCCGCAAAAAATCATTTTCGGGAACTCAAAGAAAGGCCAAAGTGGCGGAAGTGGAGGTCGCCAAAAAGTAATTATTTTCTGCTTTTGTTATTTATTTAAAAACACTCGATGCGTTTCGAGTGTTTTTGTTTCTTCTTTTTGGCAATTTCCAATTATCGATTTCCAATTTTCAATGAATGTCCAAACTGCAATGTTTCAAGCAAAACATAAATTCGCATTCCGTTTGGTTCATTGATACATTGTCACCGCCTTTGGCGGGATCCCGCTATGGCGGGAAAAATTTATTGTAAATTGGAAATTGAAAATTATTTTTTGCTGATTCCCGCTTTGACCAGTTCCCGGAACAGCGGATGAGGTTTTTGCGGCCGTGATTTGAATTCCGGATGAAATTGCGCCGCCATAAAAAACGGATGATCCGGCAGTTCAACAATTTCGGCCAATTTTTTTTGCGGATTGTTGCCCGAAATCACCATTCCGCCGTCTTCCAGAATTTTGCGGTAATCATTGTTTAGCTCATAGCGGTGGCGGTGGCGTTCGGAGATCATTTTTGTTTTGTTATATGTTTCCCACGCGCGGGTGTTTGGCTGTAATTCGCAATCGTATGCGCCCAGGCGCATTGTGGCGCCCATTTTTTTGTTTTTAAGCAACGTTTTTTGTTCGGGCATCAGATCAATCACCGGTTCGCCGGCCTTTGGGTCAAATTCCGTGGAAGTGGCCGACTTTATTCCGCAGACGTGTCGGGCGAATTCAATGGTTGCCAACTGCATTCCCAGGCACAATCCCAAAAACGGAATTTTATTTTT
>DIWQ01000025.1:10985-12978 GCA_002423555.1 Patescibacteria group bacterium UBA6102 | reverse complement strand
CAAAAAATAACAAAACAATATGGCAAAAAAGCAAAAAATATGGCTGGCGGTTTTTTTGGCGATGTTTCTGGTGCCGGAGATTTTGTGGCCACAATCAACAATTATACTCTATTCTTGGATTAGGGAAGTTTTTTTCGGTATTTCACCGGTTGCCGGAGAATTTTCAAGATTTAGTATTTTTAGTTTTAATCAATTGCCACAATTATCAAATGCTTTATTTTTGTTGAAAATGTTTGGACTAGTTTCTGCTTTTATTTATTCCTTAATATTATTTTCCAAATCAAAAAATGTAAAAATATTGATAATAAATATCATTATAGCTTTATTGTTGATTGTTAATTTATTTTATATTTTATTTTTGATAAATTTTAACCCTCGTATTGGCTAAAAATATGTTTTTCCATTGCGAGATTTACAGCTGCGAGGAGGGCGGGGTGAGCGATCCCAAGCCGGTGCGGTAGTTTTGCGGATGGTTTTCAGAGGGTCAGACCCTCTGAATTTTTCGTTCCGGCAATTCTGGGCGGGTTGCAATCCTTGCCTCCGGTTCCCGCCAATCTTCCCCAAAGCAATACCCTGAAATTTCTGCTCCAGCAAGCCAGGCTAAACGACGGTTCATTCGTTGTGGCGATATATGCCAACAACAAAACCAGGATCGCGGAATACAAAAACCGAAAACTCAATCTGAAAACCTATTCCGGGTTAAAACTGCTCAAGTTTAATACCAACAATGGCAAACTGAGCTGGAGCTATTAGTCGTGTTGAAATACCAACAATATCCTATGGTCAAAAAAACAAAAATTATTCTGCTTGTTCTTGGCTTATTGATAATCTTGGCGATATTCGGCAAAAGCTTGTTCTATTTTGCGGGCAATTCCCTTGCCAGATGGTTTTTTTCAACACCTCCCCAAACATTTCCCGGCCTGTCGTCTTTGCCTTGCGAACCGGCCAGTCAAGCGGAGTTGGGAAGCCCTTCGCTTATGAATCGCAAAACCGCCGAATTTACCACCTCCGGCGGAATAGTCTATATCAAGCCGCGCCAGTTTGCTGTAGGAGGGGGATTTTATGTGCCTTCAAAAACTACGACTGTCATTATCGGACAGGCATCTATGCCTCCTGTATACGATGAACAAAAAAGCACAATAGACAATGTGAGCGAAGAGATTCGTTTCAATAATAATGATTATGCTCAACTTAATTTAGACGCCGGTCGTTATTGGCTTTGGGTAACCGGTGCCGGCAGGGATGTTGTGATTTACAGTTGCGAAGAGGGCGGGGTGAGCGATCCCAAGCCGGTGCGGTAGTTTTGCGGAGGATTTTCAGAGGGTTAGACCCTCTGAATTTTTCAACAGATGATGACATATGTAATTACACGAGTAATGACACGAACGAATACGGTTGCCGGTGCGGTTGGCGCAAATGGTGGGGCGTGTTAGAATGGGGAAATGAGAGAATGGCGCGTGCCGCGTGCCGATTAAAGCAAAAAAATGAGAACATTAAGCGAAGGCGATTTCAAAAACAAAAAAACGCTGGTGCGGGTTGACTTCAATGTCGCTCTCGGGCCGAAGGGGGAGGTGGTTGACGATTTCCGCATCGTCAAAACCTTGCCAACGATAAAATTCTTGGCGGAAAGCGGCGCAATCGTGGTGCTGATGAGCCACTTGGAAACCGAGGACGGTCCGGTGAGTCTGCGGCCGGTATCGCGCCGTTTGGCGGAATTATTGGGCCGGCCGGTGAAATTTTTGCGGGATTGCGTCGGCGAAAAAACGCGCGAAGAAATTTCCGGCGTCGGCGCGGGGGAAATCATTTTGCTGGAAAATCTGCGTTTCCACGAGGGAGAAAAGCGAAACGACGCGGAATTTGCCGCCGAACTTGCCAAAAACGGGGATTGCTATGTCAACGAAGCGTTTTCCTGCTGTCACCGGGCGCACGCGTCAATCGCGGGCGTGCCGCGGCTTTTGCCGTCGTATGGGGGGATGCTTTTGGCCGAAGAAAT
>DIWQ01000025.1:0-10946 GCA_002423555.1 Patescibacteria group bacterium UBA6102 | reverse complement strand
CGCCATCGCCGCCATCGCCGACCATGTCTTGATCGGATCAAAGATTGGCGCCGAAATTTTGGCGCACAAGCAACAGATCGCGGGCAGGGAGATTTTCAAATTTGATTCCCAAGCCGCGGAGATTGATCTCACATCGCCCAAAATTCATTTGCCGATTGATGCGGTGATGGCGCTCAAAGACGCCAGCGAAGGATATTCCCGGATTGCCGGGCCCGGAATGATGCGCGGCGAAGAAAACATTTACGACATCGGGCCGGAAACCGCGAAATTTTTTGCCGAAATCATCAAAGATGCCAAAACGATTTTTTTCAACGGCCCGATGGGATGGTTTGAAAGGCAGGAATTTTCCGGCGGCACCCGCGCGGTGATTGAAGCGATCTCGCGAACTCACGGCGCGTGGCGCGCCGCGGGCGGTGGCCAAACTTTGGAGGCAATCGCCAAATTCAAGGCGGAAGAAAACTTCAATTTTCTTTCCACGGGCGGTGGCGCGATGCTGGAATATCTGGCCGGCAATGTTTTGCCGGGAATCGCGGCGCTTGAGAATTTGCCTTCCGGCAAAAACGAAACGCCGGTGATCCCGATGCCTTTACCCGCCGGCGGTTTGTCCGGCGACAAGAAAAAAAATGGAAGAAACGAAAATTAAAAATTTGGCCGCGGCGGCAAAGAGAATAAAAACCGCGATTGGCGCCGGTGAAAACATCATTGTTTACGGCGACACCGATCTGGACGGCGTTTGCGCGGCGATAATGATCGGAGAAATGATCAAGAATGCCGGCGGCAAAACCGCCGCTTATTATTTCCCCGACCGCGAGAAGGAAGGTTATGGCATCACCAAAACCGCGCTGGAAAAGCTGGCGCGGTTGGCGCCGGCGCTTTTGGTGGCCGTGGATCTGGGCATCGGCAATTTTGAGGAAGTGAAGCTGGCGCGCCAGGCGGGATTTTCCGTGATCATCGTTGACCATCACGAAATTTTGGGTGGCGTTCCCGAGGCCGACATCGTGATTGATCCCAAACAACCGGGCGACGATTACCCGTTCAAATTTTTAGCCGCATCGGGGCTGGTTTTCAAGTTGGCCGAAGAATTTTTCGGTGCGGATTTTTGCGGAAATTTGCGGCAGAGTTTCGCCGAAATGGCGGCCCTGGCGACAATTGCCGATATGATGCCGCGGCAGGATGACAATATTGAAATCATCAACGAAGGACTGGCGGCACTGAAGAGATCTTTCCGCCCCGGACTGCGCGCGTTTTTTGACACCGACGCGTTTTTTGAAAATGATTCCCGCAATTTCAAAAGCCGCCTCAACAAAATTATTGCCGTGCTCAATGTCCGCGACATTCGCAACGGCTTGCCGGCGGCATTTGAACTGCTCACCACCGACTCGCTGGAAAAATCAAAAAAACTCATCCGCGAATTTTTGGAAATCAACAAATTGCGGCGGGAAAAAATCAACGTCGCCGTCGCCGAAATTGAAACGCAAATTGACAAAAGCGCGCCGTTGATTTTTTGCGGCCGCCGCGACTGGGATCTCAATTTACTGGGGACCATTGCTTCCATTCTGGCGATAAACCACAACAAGCCGGTCTTTGTTTATAAAATTTTAAACGGCCAGGTGCAGGGGGCGGCGCGAAGCATTGACGGCGTTGACAGCGTGGCGCTGATGAAAAAATGCTCGGAATTGCTGATAACCTTCGGTGGACATCCCAAGGCGTCGGGCTTTCGCGCCAAAACCGAAAATCTGGAGGAGTTCAAGGAGTGCCTGACGAAAAATCTTGACAAATCGTGATTTTGTTTGTTAAAATAAGGCCGGACGGAAGACCCAAGCCAGCAAGACGATTGCCGGGCGCATTGTTTGCAATATGCCCGGAGGAAAGTCCGAACTTCCATTTGCCGCAAGGTATCTAAAAAGGTAGAGGGCAACACCCTTCGGCCGCGAGGCCCGAGGTGCGAACAGTGACGCTCAAACCGAAAGGCGAGAGGGTCCCGAACCGAAAGGCAAGGGATCAATCCTGTGGCAACATAGGGGTGAAACGGCTAAATCCTTACCGGATGCAAGGTTAAACATCCCGCCTTTGGCGGGGTGAAAAGTGAACCGCTTGAGGCCGCAGAGTAATTTGCGGTCCAGATAAATAATCGTCTCGTTTCGCCAAATCCGGCGGGATTAGACAGAATTCGGCTTATTGCCGGCTTGGGTCTTTCGTTTTCCAAGGTCTAACCTTCGCGCAATCGCGAAGGTTAGACCTTGGAAAAATACTATGTCTTTTCATTTTTTTGGCAACGGGTTGTTAAACATTGAGAGCAAGGGGATTGCGGCGCCGGCGCTGATTTTGGCGGTATCTTCCGTCGCCAGCCGGTCGTTGGGGATTTTGCGCGACTGGCTTTTGGCCCAACGCTTCGGCGCGGGTCCGGATTTGGATGTTTACTACGCGGCGTTTCGCGCGCCGGATTTTGTTTATAATCTGCTGGTTTTCGGCGGGATCACGGTGGCGTTTTTGCCGCTGTTTTCGGATTATTTTCAAAAAAGCAAAGATGAAGCGTGGCGTTTTGCCGCCAACCTCCTTAACATCTTTTCGTTTTTTTTGATTCTGGCCGGGATTGCCGGCTTTGTTTTTGCGCCGGCGCTGGCGGCAGTCGTGGCACCGGGATTTTCGCCGGCGCAACTGGAACAGACCGCCGCGCTGATGCGCGTGATGTTTTTGAGTCCGATCATTTTCGGCGCGGCGTCGGTGTTTTCGGGAATTTTGCAATATTTCAAAAGATTTCTGGCCTATGGCCTGGCCGCGCCGCTTTACAATTTGGGGATTATCGCGGGCATAGTTTTTTTGGCGCCGGCAATGGGAATTATGGGCGTTGCCGCGGGCGTGATCGCCGGCGCGCTGGCTTATCTGCTGGTGCAAATCGCGCCGGCAATCAAATCGGGATTTGTCTGGCGCCCGATTTTTGATTTCAAAGATCCGGCGCTGGCGCGGGCGGTGGCGCTGATATTGCCGCGAATGGCGGGAATCGCCGCCAACCAGATCAATTTAATCGCGCCCGTGGTGATCGCTTCATCGCTGGCCGCCGGATCAATCGCGGTGTTCAATCTCGCCAACAACATCTTTTCCCTGCCGGCAGGCATCATCGGCGTTTCCTATGCCACGGCGGCGTTCGCTTTGTTTTCCAAATACGCCGCCGAGGGCAGAGCCGCGGATTTGGCGCAAAAATTTTCCCAAACGATGCGCCAGGTCGGATTTTTCACCGTGCCGGCGGCAATCTTGATTTTTTTGATTCGCGATCCGCTGGTGCGCTTTTTATACCAGCGCGGCGAATTCACCGCCGAGGCCGCGTCACTCACCGCCGCCGCGCTGGGAATTTTTTGTTTGGGAATTTATTTTTCGTCCGCTCTGCCGCTGATGTTCCGCTTGTTTTTTGCCCTGCGCGACACATTTTTGCCAACATTGTCCACGATTATCGCGGTGGCGGCCAATTTGGCGATGAACATTTGGTTTGTTTTTGCCTTGCGCCAGGAATTATGGGACGATTTTGTCCGCCGATGGTTTGATCTGCCGGCCGGCGACATCGCGGTTTTGGGGTTGCCGCTGGCATACGGGCTGGCCAACGTGTTGCAGTTTTTCGTTCTTTGGTTTTTTCTTTTCAAAAAGAATCGGGCGCTGGGCGTGAGCGGAGAAATCGCGCGGTCTTTGGGCAAGACTGCGCTGGCGGGAATTTTTATGGGAATTGTGGTATATTGGACGATTGATATTATCGGCGGAATTGCCGGACAAAATAATTTGATAGTTTTGGCGTTGGCGGGAACGGCGGCGGTGATCGCTTACGCGGCGGCCGCGACGGCGCTGAAAATTCCGGAAGCGGCAATGTTTTGGCGGGCTTTGAATGTGAAAAAACAATGAACGGAGAAAACAATAATGGCGTGAATTTGGAAAAGATCCGCAATTTTGTGATTATTTCCCATGTGGATCACGGCAAATCAACTTTGGCCGACCGGTTTTTGGAATTGACCGGCACGGTCAAAAAAGAAAAACTGCAAGCCCAGTATCTGGATGGTATGGACTTGGAAAAAGAACGCGGCATCACCATCAAAATGACGCCGGTGCGGATGGAATACAAAGGGCACATTCTCAATTTAATTGACACTCCCGGCCATGTGGATTTCGGTTATGAGGTGAGCCGGAGCCTGGAAGCGGTGGAGGGCGCGATTCTTTTGGTGGACGTGATGCAGGGTATCCAGGCGCAAACTCTGGCCAATCTGGATCTGGCGCGCAAGCAAAATTTAAAAATTATTCCGGCCATCAACAAAATTGACCTGCCCGGCGCGGCGGTGGATGACGCCCGCCTTGATCTGGCGGGATTGCTGGGGATTTCCCCCGACGATGTTTTTGCGATTTCCGCAAAGTCCGGCGCCAACGCGGAAGCTTTGCTTGACGCGGTGATCGCTCAAGTGCCGCCGCCGCGAGGCGACTTGAAAAAGCCTCTGCGCGCGCTGGTGTTTGATTCGCAATATGATTCCTATCAGGGAGTGATCGCCTATGTGCGCCTGTTTGACGGACGGGTAGCCGCCGGCGACAAGCTGTTTTTGATTCAGAACAAAGTTGACGGCCTAGCCAAGGAAACCGGTTGTTTTTTGCCGCAAATGTCAAAAACGGATTCTTTGGAATGCGGCCAGATTGGCTATATCGCCACCGGCGTCAAGGATCCGGAAAAAGTGCGGGTGGGGGAAACCGTTACGCAGGCCTGGGCTTATAATGAAAAAACAAAAACCTATTCGGTGGGCGCCCTGCCCGGCTATGACGAGCCCAAGCCAATGATCTTTGCATCGGTCTATCCGGCGGTTCCCGACGATTTTGACGCGCTCAAGGCCGCGCTGGCAAAGCTCAAGCTCAGCGATCCGGCGTTCGTTTTTGAACCGGAAATGAAAGAATTTTTGGGGCGCGGCTATCGTTGCGGATTTTTGGGCACTCTGCATGCCGAAATCGTTTGCGAGCGGCTGTTCCGCGAATTCGGACTGGATTTGATCATTTCTTCGCCGTCGGTGATCTACAAAATCACCGATAATCGCGGTGCGGAAAAAACGATCTATACCACCGGCGACTGGCCCGATCCGGCGGGGATCAAAGACGCCCGGGAACCGTGGGTGAAATTGGAAATCGTCACGCCGATTGATTATTTGGGGCCGATCTCGGATTTGGCCAAGGAATACGCGGCAATTTACGTTAACACCGATTATGTCGGCAACGAAAAGCTCCTGCTGGCCTATGAAATCCCCCTGCGCAAGATTGTCAGCGGATTTTATGACGCGCTGAAAGGCGCCAGCCAGGGATATGCGTCAATGAGTTATGAGGCGATCGGTTATCGGCCGGCGGAATTGATTAAACTGGAAGTGTTGATCAATGGCGAGAAGGAAGAAGCGTTTGCCAAAATCGTTCTCGAAGCCGAGGCCGCGCGCGAAGGGCGCAAAATCGTTTCCAAATTGAAAGAAAAATTACCGCCGCAAATGTTTGCCTTGCCCATCCAGGCGGCGATTGGCGGCAAGATCGTTGCGCGCGAGACTTTGGGCGCCCGCCGGCGGGACGTGACCGCGCCGTTATACGGAGGTGACGTGACGCGGAAAAACAAACTTTTGAAAAAACAAAAAGAAGGTAAAAAAAAGCTGGCCGGGCGGGGACAGATGCGGATTCCATCGGAAGTCTTTATGTCAATGTTTAAAAACAACTAAAAAAGCCGGGCGCGCGTCCGGCTTTTTTTTACCATCCCATGGCTACCATGGAAAGCACCATACTTAAGGCGATTACCACCACCATCGCTTTCCAGACGGTCTTCATTATTTTTTTTGATTTCATTTTTGATTTGTTTTGAGGTAAAATAAACGATCGGCGCCGATGTTTCCTTTATCGTTTATTTTCGCGTTTTCGTCAAGCCGGCGGAAAAAATGCGAAATCCGAAACAAATTTGAAATTTCAATACTGTGGCGGTTAAAATTCCCAAAATCAAAAAGAGAAAATCATTCGGCGCCCGTTTGACGGCGCTGGCGATGGGACTGACGGCGCTGGCGATCATCGCGTTTTTGGCGTTTTCCAATCGGCGGATATGGAACAACCGCCGCGATCTGGACACCAACATCAAAGATTTGCAAAACCAAGTTCAGATTTTGGAGGAGCATCGCCGGACGCTTCAAGCCGGACTGGAAGCCGTGCAAGGGGAAAGTTTTCAGGAAGAGCGCCTGCGCGAACAGGGTTATAAGAAACCCGGCGAAGAAGTGATTGCCATCTTGCGCGACCCGGCGACTTCTGCTACAAATCAAGAAGGCGGCGTTTCCGCCACCGACAGCTTCTGGGCTGACCTCTGGAAAAAAATCAAAAACATCAAATAAATATCAAAAATCAAAGGCTAAAAGCCAAAAGCGCAAGCCAAAAGCTTCAAGTTTTAATTTTGAATTTATTTGGTAATTGAAAATTGCGCCGATAGGCGGTTTGCGAGTGTAGTACAGTGGCAGTACATGACCTTCCCAAGGTCGAGACGAGGGTTCGATTCCCTTCACTCGCTCCAGTTAAAAATGTCCCGGTAAGGGGCATTTTTTGTTGGAGCGACTTCTATGAAAAAGTTCGGACTTTTTTTCTTGAAGAGAACAGCTAAAAGCGGTCAAACTGCCCCGATTTCTGTCTGATATTTTTGTTGTATCTTTTTTGAGTAAAAGGCGTAGCTTTTTGCCCCCGACTAAGCTCACTTCGCCCTGTTTTGGAGTACCAACCCAGAGCCTCGCTCGCAGACTGACAGCCGGCTTGGGGATCGGGACAAGGCAGAACGCATTTTAGCCGAAAAGATGGGGGTAGGGGTAAGGATTTAAAAATATATATCAAAGCCGGAGGCTTCGCAAGCATTTGAAAAAACATTATAAAAAAGGTAACCTACAGTGAAAGACGCTAAATTATAACTTTGATGATAAAACCATACTACGAAAAACCAAAATTTAAATTATATCAAGCAAATTGCTTGGATATTTTGAATGAGTTTCCGGAAAATTCCGTGGATATGATTTTTGCCGATCCGCCTTATTTTTTGTCTAGCGGTTCTTTCACTTGCCAAAATGGAAAAATGGTAAGCGTCAAAAAAGGTGATTGGGATTTAAGCAATGGTACGAAAAAGAATTTTGAATTTCATCTTGAATGGACAAAAGCCTGCCGCCGGGTATTGAAACCGGGCGGTACAATTTGGATTAGTGGAACTTATCACTCAATTTATCAATGCGGTTTTGCTCTCGAAGTTAATAAATTCCATTTTTTGAACGATATAGCGTGGTTTAAACCCAACGCTTCGCCAAATTTGAGTTGCCGTTTTTTTACTGCTAGCCACGAAACTTTGCTTTGGGCGCGAAAAGAAAAAGAGGCAAAGCACATTTTTAATTACGACTTGATGAAAAATGGTAATTGGCCAGAAGATTTTATAAAAAAACCAAACACTCAAATGCGTTCTGTTTGGGCGCAGGGAACACCCAAACCCGTTGAAAAAAGGTTTGGTAAACATCCAACCCAAAAGCCAGTGGATTTATTAAAAAGGATAGTCCTGGCGAGTACGAATAAAAATGATTTGGTTCTGGATCCATTTACGGGTAGCTCAACAACGGGATTAGCTTCTTATCTTTACAGCCGGAATTTTATAGGGATTGATACTGAAAAACAATATTTGGATTTATCAATTAAAAGATTTGAAGAATTGGATAAAAATTTGGAGAATAAACTAAAAATACATAGTAACGAAATATGAAAATTATAACCAGAACGACAGCGATTAAGAATTTGAATAAATACATCGGCCAAGATTTAAGAAAATTGGCCTTAGAATATGGGATAACTACATACGAAACAGGCAAGCAAAATAAAGGCTGGAAAGGTTTAATTTTGGAAAGATTGGCGGGCCTTGAAACAAATGTTTCCAAAGCCCCAAATGGTTTATCATATGAGTTGAAATCTGTTAGTTTCCGTTATATTAAGGATCAGCTCGTTCCTAAGGAAACAATGGCGATAACAATGATTAATCCGTCGGAACTAAAAAATGATTCTTTTTTTGAAAGCCATTGTTGGGCAAAATTAAAATCAATTATATTTTGCGCCGTAATGTGGCACGGCCAGAATGCAGACAGTGGGGAATTGTTGAAAGTAGCCAATTTGGATTTTGCCGAAGATGATGATCTTATCCAAGAAATTAAAGCGGATTATGATTTTATTAGAAACAAGTTAATCACCCAAGGTTTCGAGGCGTTAACCGGTGTTGATGGCAAATGGATACAGGCAAGGACAAAAGGCCCCGGACACGGGTCAATAAGCAGGGCATTTTATGCTAGAACTTGTTTAGTCAAAAAAATTTTTGAAACAGCAAGTTGATTTAAAATGGATATTAAAGAAATTACAAATTGGGCAAATCAGAATCAAGGCTTATTAGCTATTATTTTGTTTTTGGTTTCTTTAATGATTGGTTGGATTTCTGGTTTTTTCAAGTGGGTTTTGGGCAAATTTAAAAAAGATAATGTCCCTTATATTAAAGCCGGTGGTGATATTCTAATTGGCAATAAAACTTTTATTCAAAAAAGTGGCGATAATAGCCAAAATATACAAGGGGAAAATATTAATTTAAATAAATATGGCGATGATAAGTAATCAAAAATCAGGCGATAACTCGACTAACCTTCAAGCTGGTGGGAATATTGTTGTGAATAACAAGTCTATAGCCCTATTTTCTATAGAAGAAGTCGCGAAGCAATTAATGGGTTCGGTTTTCGGAGAATTACCAGATGGTACAAAAAAACAAATAAAAAGCAATCAAAAATCGTACTTTCAAGCACTGTCCGAAAATTTGGGTCAAATAATAAAGCAAAATGAAGAATTAAAAGAAATAATAAATTCGCCGGACTTTCAATATATTTCTAAAAAATCGACAATTTCTGCCAGTCGTTCTTCTTCGGGGGAGTTACATAAAAATTTAGCTTCTTTAATTATTAAAAGAATAAATAACAATAGCGAGGGCTTGAAGCGCATTGTTTATGATGAAGCGATTTCGACAATAAATAAGTTAACGACAGATCAGCTAAAAATTATTGCCTTGTGCTATTTATTAAGATATACATCGTATGACAAAATTTTGTCGTGGGAAACATACAAAAATTATTTGGATACAAATATAAAACCATTCTTAAATTTTAAAAATACAAATGCCGAATTTCAGCATATTGAGTATACGGGGTGCGGAAGCATGGGAATTGGAAGCTGGGATTTGATAAATATTTATAAACGACAATATTCTTTTTTATTTTTAAATTTGATTGAAAAAAATCAGATTGATGATTTGAATTTGTCCGAAGAAATCAAAAAAGAAGCCATCGCCATAGACACGAAAGAAGATAAATACCTTATAAGGTTTAAAAATAAAACAGATCTAGAAAAATATTTGAATGATAAAAAAATTGATAAAGAAGTCGCTCATAAATTGGTTTCTATTTATGAAAATAATATTAAAAATAACGAAGATATAAAGAAAAAAATATCCGAAGAAACAAATATAGGCAAAGAGTTAATAAAGCTATTGGAAGATTCAAATTTGGCTCATCTTTCTTTAACTTCAGTTGGAATTGTTATAGGAGCCAATTATTTTGAGCAAATTGTGGGCGAAAAAATAGACATAAGTATTTGGATAAATTAGAATATGAACTCATTTAAGGAAATTGCATATCAAATTTTGAATGAAGCGAATAAGCCACTTCACAGCAAGGAGATAACCAAAATTGCCTTGGACCGTGGCTGGCTTAAAACCGCGGGCAAAACGCCGGAAGCGACAATGAACGCCCAGCTTGTGGTTGATATAAATTCTAAAAAAGATAAATCGCAGTTTATTAAAACTGGCCCGTCAACATTTGTTTTGAGGTTTCGGAATATAAATATTCAAGATGGCGGAAAAGGGAAAGATGTTGTCCTTAATGACCGATTGCCAAAAATATCTGCCGATGTTTCCACGAAACAAAAAGGGGATATTGCTGAGGCGAGAATTGCCGAGCTTATTACGCTTTATGGCGACACAACATTATCTTGTTATAAGCCGATTTCTGATGACGAGGGCATAGATTTAATTGTTAAGGAAAAAGGCAGTCTGAAAACAATGTATATTCAGATAAAAAGCCGTTTTGGAAGCAATCCTGATGAGATTTTTACAGCTACAGTTAAATCAATCGCAGTTGCCGATAATTATTCTATGGCCGTGGTATTTTGTTATTTCGATACCGAGGAAGGCGATCTGTGGAATTACCTTTGGTTTGTACCCGCGCCGGATTTTATAAAAATGGCAAATAAACTTGATGGCGGTAAACTGCTTGGTTTTGTCGCCGGTCGGAAAAGAAGCGAATCGAATAAATGGGATAATTTTTTGATCGACAAGCGGGATTTGGCAAACCAGATTATTGCCCAAATGAAAAGAATATAAACCGCAAAAAACATTAAAAACTGCTCAGGAAAGGCAGTTTTTTAGTAGGCAAAAACTCGTCATTCCAAAATGACGAGTTAATGACGAGTTTTTAGGGCGATTCTTAGCAAAATTTAGGCAGTTTTCGTCCGACAGAAGTTAGCATTTATAGAATGCCAAGTGAATGCCAACTCAATGACAATTTTTTGACCCGGATTTTGCCTTTTTTGGCGATATTTTAGCTACCAAAACTCTGCATTCCTTAGAATGCAGAGTGAATGCAGACTTTTAACTATAAATTTATCCCAGTTTTTGGGCTAAATCTGTTCGTTTGGATCGGCAGCCGCTAACCTCGGAAAAGGGCAGGGGCTGGGCCTTACCACTGGCAAGGCGTTTTGCCAAGGTATAGCCACAAAACCTGTCTATTGCTGCCAAAACAACGCCGTAGAATAGGGCTAAAACCAGCCCAAACGGACCCGAATTAGCCTAATTCGGGCCGGCTGCCGCC
>DIWQ01000028.1 GCA_002423555.1 Patescibacteria group bacterium UBA6102 | reverse complement strand
ATTCAACTTCTTCGGCCGGATGCAACCGTCTGTTAAAAAACGGCGCGGCCGCTTGCACCGGCGCCGAAGACGTTTTGAGCTTTCTGGGATTGGCCGCAACCGGAACAAAAACCGCGGCCAAAAGCGAAAATCCCGACGAACAAAAAATCTTGGATGCCCTGCGCCAGGGCGCGCTGAACGCCGACAAAATCATTCGCGCCGCCGGACTGCCCGCGGCCGCGGTGATGAGCCTGCTTCCCATAATGGAAATCAACGGCACGATCCGCAATTTGGGCAACGGAGAATATTGCTTAAATTAAAAATTTCAAATTACAAATTTCTTTTTTTTATGAAATTGATTATCGTTGAATCCCCCACCAAAGCCCGGACCCTGCAAGGGTTTTTGGGGTCGGACTACAAAATACTCTCGTCGTTCGGGCATGTGCGCGACTTACCCAAGGGCGATTTTGGCGTTGATGTTGATAAAGATTTTGAACCGAAATATGTCATCCCGACGAAAGCAAGGAAAAATTTGACTTTGCTGAAAAAAGCGGTTAAAGACGCCGGGTTGATTTTGATTTCAACCGATCCGGACCGCGAAGGCGAAGCCATCGCCTGGCATTTGGTGGAGGCGTTGAAACTGGACAAACCCAAAACCGAAAAAATCGAAGGCAAGCCCTACCAACGGATTGAATTCCACGAAATCACCAAAACCGCAATTGAAAACGCGCTTAAAAATCCGCGCGAAATCAACTTTGATCTGGTCAACGCCCAGCAAGCGCGCCGGATTTTGGACCGCCTTGTGGGCTATAAGCTGTCGCCGTTCCTGTGGAAAAAAATCGCCAAGGGATTGTCGGCCGGACGGGTGCAGTCGGTGGCGGTGCGCCTGATCGCCGAACGCGAGCGGGAAATTGAAGCTTTCAAACCCGAAGAATATTGGGAGATCGCCGCGCTTTTGAAAAACATTGAGAATGACCCCAAAAAAGAATTTGCGGCGCGGCTTAACAAAATCAACGGCCGAACGCTGGACAAGCTGGAAATAAAAGATGAACCGCAAGCCATCGCCATTGAAAAAAATTTGGCGGGCGCGGCTTATTCAATTGAGAGAATTGAGAAAAAAGAAACGCGCAAGAACCCAAACGCGCCGTTCACCACTTCAACGATGCAACAGGCCGCCTGGCAAAGATTCAAGATGACCGCCAAGGCCGCAATGATAACCGCCCAGCAATTGTATGAAATGGGGCTGATCACCTATCACCGCACCGACTCGCTGAATTTATCCGCCCAATCGCTGGCCGCGGCCAAAAGCTTCATTGAAAAAACCTACGGCAAGAATTATCATCCGGGGCATTTTAACACCTACAAAACCAAATCAAAGGGCGCGCAAGAAGCCCACGAAGCCATCCGCCCCGCCTATCCCGACCAAACTCCGGAAATGGCGCTGGCCGACAAAGATCTTTCGCGCCCGCAAGCCAAATTATATGAACTTATTTGGCAAAGGTTTGTCGCCAGCCAAATGGCGCCCGCGGTTTTTGACAGCGTGAGCGTTGATATTGCCGCCGCCGGGAATTCGGGAACAAATTACGGGTTCAAATCCAACGGCCAAACCTTGAAATTTGGCGGCTATCTGAAGGTCTATCCGTCAAAGTTTGAACAAACAGAATTGCCGGCGATGGAAACCGGCGCGCCGCTGGAATTCATCAAGCTCAGCGTGGATCAGCATTTTACCAAGCCGCCGGCCAGATATAACGAAGCCACCCTCATCAAAGCGCTGGAAGAACAAGGCATCGGCCGGCCGTCAACCTACGCGCCGACCATCTCCACCATCCAAACCCGCAATTACATTGAAAAAGACGAAAAAAAATCATTGAAACCCACCGAAATCGGCCTGATGGTCAACGATTTGCTGGTGGCGCATTTTCCGCAGATCGTGGATATCGGCTTCACCGCCAAGATGGAAGAAGAATTTGACGAAATCGCCGAAGGGCGCGCCGAGTGGGTGAAAGTTTTGCGCGAATTCTATGATCCGTTTATTAAAAATCTGGAAGAAAAATACCAAGGAGTGGAAAAGAAAAACAAAACGCCGGAAATCACCAACAAGCTCTGCCCCAAATGCGGCGCGAATTTGGTGATTAAAATGGGACGGTTCGGCAAATTCCTGGCCTGCCCCAAATTTCCCGAATGCAAGCACGCCGAACCTCTGGCGCCGGAGAAGCCGGCGTTTGCGGCGGAAATCCCCTGCCCCAAATGCAGCACCGGCCACATCGTGGAAAAGCGCACCAAAAAACACAAAATTTTCTACGGCTGTTCGGCCTATCCCGCCTGCGATTTCGCCCTCTGGGACAAACCCACCGGCGCCAAATGCGAAAAATGCGGCAGTCTGATGATCACCACCAAACGCAAACTGGTAAAGTGCTCCAACAAGGAATGCAAATAAACATTAAACATTGACAAAAACTCGTAGGGGCAACCCTTGTGGTTGCCCTATTGTACCCAATAAATACGGGCGGGCATAAAGCCCGCCCCTACAAATGCAAAAAAATCCCACAAACATCCCTTGCTTTTTCCCCAATTTCGCGCTATCTTACTATCAGCAAAAATGTATATGGACCAAATATATAAAGATCACTGTTATCGGTAATCTTTAATTTTTTTGCCGAAGTGGTGAAATTGGCATACACGCAGCACTCAAAATGCTGTGAGGGCAACCTCGTGTGGGTTCAACTCCCACCTTCGGCACTTTTTTCAAAAAATCCGCTCCCCACCAGGGGGCGGATTTTTGTTAATAGTTAATAGTTGATAGTTTGTTGTTAATACAGGATAGAATTGCCAAAACTATGCTAAAAACATTGTTTTTAGCGCACCGCACTTGACTAATTTATATGTTTTTCGCCTACCAGAGAACAAGATATTTTGCTTCACGCCCAGAATATATCCTTTTCTAATTTCTAATTTCTATTTACTATTTACTATTTACTATTTTCTATCCTGATTGCTTTGCCGTTGATGAGGGCATCGGCGGTTTTTTGGTTGGCCGAGGCTAAAATGCGGGCAAAAGTGCTTTGCGAGGTGCTCATTTTTTGCGCCGCTTCGGTCTGCTCCAGCCCCTCCAAATTTTTCAACCGCAACGCTTCCATCTCTTCCAGCGACATTTGGACCACTTCCAAACACCGCACGGGAATTCCCTGCGGCTTGAAATAATTTACCTGCGGATTGAATTTGATACTTCTGCACAATCTTGGCCTGACCATATTTTTTTATTTATCATTTATCATTTATCATTGATGATTCACAGCTTGATCTCTTTCCATGTTCGCATTGCAATCCGGGCATTTAATCGCCGCGCAAGGAACGCCGCTTTGATGCGCCGCGCGGCGGCCGCATTTCGGACAAACGCATTCCCCTCCCGGACCGCGGCCTTGTCCGCCATCATCCGTTTTAAATCTCCCCTGTCTTTGCCAACCAAAACCCTTGCCAA
>DIWQ01000007.1 GCA_002423555.1 Patescibacteria group bacterium UBA6102 | reverse complement strand
TGCAAGAGGTTGAGGCCGTGGCCGCGGAAAAAAACAAAGCGTCAAAAGCAATCCCTCTGGCAAAAGACCAAATTGAGCGCGACGCGATCATTAATGCGATGAAAGCGCTGGATCAGAACACCGGCAATCTGGAAAAAAGAGCCAAGGAACTGGAGGATGAATTCCATGATTTAATGCTGGAGATTCCCAATATTCCTTCCGAAGATTCTCCCGAAGGCAAAGATGATTCGGGGAACGTGGAGGTGGAGACTTGGGGCAAAATCCCCAAATTTGATTTTGAAATCAAAGACCATATCCAACTGGGAAAAGAATTGGATTTGATTGACATTGAGGCCGGGGTCAAGACCGGCGGTTTTCGCGGCTATTATCTCAAGAACGAAGCGGTCTTCCTGCATTTCGCGGTGTTTTGGCACGCGCTCAACTTGTTGCGCGAAAAGGGATTCACGATGTTTGTGCCGCCCACGATCCTGCGCGAATTCGCGCTGGTGGGTTCCGGACACTTTCCCGCCGGCAAAGACGAAGTGTATCAAATCGCCAATCCCGGAAAAATTGAAAACGGCGAATCGGTCAAGGAGGCGCTATACCTGGGCGGAACCGCCGAGCCGGCCCTGTTGGCTTACCATGCCGGGCAAATACTGAATGAAAAAGACCTGCCCGTTAAAATGTGCGGGATATCCCAATGCTACCGTTCCGAGGTTGGCAGTTACGGCAAGGACGCCAAGGGATTGTACCGCCTGCACGAATTTATGAAAGTGGAGCAGGTGGTGATTTGCAAAAACGACTTGAAGGAATCAAACCGGTGGCTGGAAACGATGCGCGAGATTTCACAAACCATTCTCAAGGATTTGGAACTGCCGCATCGTGTTTTGGCGATTTGCACCGGCGATATGGGCGCGGGCAAGCACAAAATGTATGATATTGAAACCTGGATGCCGTCCCGCAACGCCTACGGCGAAACGCATTCGGATTCCAACCTCACCGATTGGCAGGCGCGGCGTTTGAGCACCCGCTACCGCGACAAGGACGGCAACATCCAATATCCGCATATGCTCAACAACACGGTGGTGGCCAGCCCGCGGATTCTGATCGCGATTTTGGAAAACTACCAGCAAAAAGACGGAAGTATCGCCATTCCGAAAGTTTTACAGCCATATCTGGGAGGAATGAAAATAATTAAAAAATAAAATATCAAAATGTAAAATGACAATTAAAAATGTAAAATGTCGGGATATTGACATTTTATAACTTTACATTGTCATTTTGATTTTTGATTTTTACATTTTCAATTTGAAAAAGGTTTTAGTCTTCGGCACATTTGACGGTTTGCATCCGGGCCATATCAATTTTTTTCAACAAGCGAAGAAACTTGGCGATGAATTGATCATCGTGGTGGCGCGGGATGCCACGGTGGAAAAAGTGAAAGGCCGCCGGCCGCGGAAAAATGAAAACGCGCGATTATCCGATGTTGGAAACGCCGGTATTGCCGGCGAGGTTTTGTTGGGTAATTTGGGCGACCCCTACGCAATCATCAAGCAGATAAAGCCCGATATCATCGCCCTGGGCTACGACCAAAATTCATTTTCCGCGGGTCTGCCCGAATTTATAAAAAAAGAAAATCTCAAAATTGAGATTATTCGCCTGATGCCCCATAAACCGGAAACTTACAAATCCAGTTTTTTAATCCGATAAACAATCATAGCGGCAATTGCTGCTAATGCAAATGCCGCTGTGCCGGCGATGGTGACCATAAATAAAAAACTGTCACCCTTTAAAATCGCCAGCCCGATCAGGAGGGCAAAATAACACGCCCCGCCAATTGCCTTACAAAGAGCCATAGGTTGATTGTATGGCAGTAAATAATAATTTGTCAAGATGGAGGAGAGAAAAATTGTCATTGATCAATTATCAATAAACTACAAGATTTTTGGCGACGGTAAGCCAGTTTTGGTGTTGCATGGCTGGGGGGTGGGTTCGGAGGCATGGGTGGAAGCCGCGGTAATGCTCGCGCAGAAAGATTATCGGGTAATCGTGCCGGATATGCCGGGATTTGGCAAAAGCGCGGTGCCGGACAAGCCTTGGACAGTAGATGATTATGTTGGATGGACAAAAGAATTTGCCGATAAGCTGGGGCTGGACAGTTTCGTTTTGATGGGGCATTCGTTTGGCGGCCAGGTGGCGGCCAAGTTTTGCACGATTTGTCCAAAAAGGGTTGACAAATTAGTTTTGTGCGCCGCGGCGGTGGTTCGCAAACCGCGCTTGGGTTCGCGCCAAATTTTGGCAAAATATCTGGCCAAAACCAAAATTATATTCCAAAATATTCCATTTGGAATATATCCGGTTCTGCGCAAGATCGTCTATCGCATTGCCGGCACGCGGGATTATTCGCAATTGCAAGGCGTGATGGCGCAAACATTTTTGAATGTTGTCGGCGAAAGTGTGATTGAATCCGCAAAACGAATAAAAGCGCCGACTTTGATTGTTTGGGGCGATAAAGACCGCGAAACTCCGACAGAGGATGCCCGCGAAATAAACAACGCGATTGCCGGTTCGCGATTGGAAATTATTTTCGGCGCGGGGCATAAGTTGCACCGCACCCACCCCAAAGAATTGGCGAAAATAATTTGCCAATTCTTGAAATGATTAAAAAAAGTTTATCAAGGTCGCACCTTGCCGATTACGTCAAGGAACAACCTTTTAAATACATGGAACTCTGGGCCTATCCTTATCTTTTCTACTATTTGGGAATGTTCGCTTTTTGGATGTTGGCAATGCACCGGCAGATTTTGTTCTGGCTTTATTTGTGGCAGGTCAAGGAATATCATCCGGGGCGGTTTTTGGCGCATTTTGAAACTCAAAAAGGCAAGAGGATATTTATCAATCCGTTATTTTTGGGAAAGATTGCGATTTTACTGTTTGCTTTCGTTTATTATTACTTTGTTCATAAAATAGGATTGATCATCGGTTTGGCATTGGTGCTGTATTTATTACAGGGTACGCGTGCTTTTTGGGGGATATTGCGGCGCAATTTGATCCACCCGGAACTCACGCAAAAATCGGTTTTTCTGATCGGCGCGGCGCATTTTGTTGTTTTTGGTTTAGGTTTCGCGATTTTCGGTTTGTTTTTGGGCGAAATGAGCCTGATTCACTTTGCCATCTCCGCGTTTTGCTTGCTGGTAATTGACATTTTAATGCCATTGATAATTTCTTTGGTGGTTTTGGGGCTCCAACCGCTCACCATTTGGAAAAAAAATAAAATTATCAATCGGGCGCGTGCGATTATCGCCGGGCGGCCTGATTTGACCGTGATCGGCATCGCCGGCAGTTACGGCAAGAGCGGCGTCAAGGAACTGCTGGCGCACATTTTGTCGCAAAAATATAAAGTTTTAAAAACCCGGGCCAACCAAAACACGGAAATGGGCGTGTCGCAAACCATCATCAATGATTTGAAGCCCGAACATCAGATTTTTGTTTGCGAAATCGGCGCGGTGCACAAAGGAAAAATCGCGCAAACTGCCGGCATCGCTAAACCCAGAATCGGCATTCTTACCGGCATTAGCCAACAGCACTTGGGCGTGTTTGGCAGTCAAAAAAATATCGTTGACGCCAAATTTGAACTTTTGGAAGCTCTGCCCGAAAATGGTGCGGCGATTTTAAATTTTGCCAGTCCGCTTGTCCGTGATAATTATGACGTAAAAAAGAACAAAATCAACGCACAGAAAATAATTTTTGCGGGCAAAGATATTTTTGCGTCGGAGGTTCAAACAAAAATTGATAATTTATCATTTATTCTCAATTATCAAGATCAAAAAATAAAAATAGATACCAATGCGAAGGGGGCATGGATGGCGGAGACAATCATATTGTCAATTGCCGGCGCGGCCAGCGCGGGCATGGAATTGGCCGCAGTTGCCGCGATTGTCAACCAAACCGACTTTACTCCCCTCAACATCAAGAAAATTTTAGTGGAGGTCAAACCTCCACTTAGTGGAGGTCAAACCTCCACTAATTCAAATTTTAATGTTTTGGATTCTACTTATTCGGCCAATCCCGACGGGGTGATGGCGCATTTGGATTATTTAAAGCTGTGGGAAGGGAAAAGGGCGATAATTATGCCGTGCTTGATTGAGTTGGGAAACGAATCAAAAAAGATTCATTTTGAAATCGGCCAAAAGATCGCCGAAGTTTGCGATCTGGCGATTATCACCGCCAAAGAACGCTTTGGCGACATTAAAAAAGGCGCGCTGGCCGGCGGAATGGATGCCAAAAATATCGTCTTTTGCGACAACCCCAAAAAAATTGCCCAAATATTAAAAAACCGCCTCTCCGCCGGCGATATCCTGCTCCTTGAAGGCCGCCTGCCGCAAGAAATCATCCGCGAAATTGCCGAATAGTTTTTGTTGGTTTTGTCAATGGTTGAGATAAGATAAAAATACGGCTAAAATAGACGATTATGGTAAATCCGTTTCGGCCCATATCAATCTCGCTGTCGCCCAACGTCCAGTCCGATGACGTGAAATTGGCGTTTTCGTTGCTATTTCAGAGGGTTAGACCCTCTGAAAATTCAGAGGGTCTAACCCTCCAAACAGAATTTGCCAAATATCTGGGCGCAAAACACGCGTATGCGTTCAATAGCGGGCGAAGCGCGTTAATGGCGATACTGGCGGCGATGGAGCTGGAAAACGGATCAGAGGTGCTTTTGCAGGCATTCACGTGCAATGCGGCGGTCAATCCCATCCGCTGGGCGGGGTTGGAACCGGTGTTTGTGGATTGTGACCAAAATTACAATTTGTCGGCAGAAGATTTGAAGAAAAAAATCACGGAAAAATCCCGCGTGGTAATGGTACAGCATACATTTGGTTTACCGGCAGATATGGATGAGATCGTTGAAATTTGCCGCCGGAATAATTTGATATTGATAGAGGATTGCGCTCATTCTTTGGGCGCCGAATACTGCGGCCGCAAGGTTGGCACCTTTGGCCAGGCCGCGTTTTTTTCTTTCGGCCGGGACAAAATGATCTCCTGCGTTTATGGCGGCATAGCCGTGACCAACGATGAGCGGCTTGGCCAAAAAATCGCCGCCTATCAAGAGAAAATCGGCTACCCGACAAAGGATTGGACGCGCCAGCAATTGTGGCACCCTGTTTTAATGGATAAAATCATTTTGCCCTCATATTCAATTTTGGGAAAGCATCTGCTTGTTCTTTTTCAATGGTTTCATGTCCTGTCAAAAGCCATTCATTGGAAAGAAAAGCGGGGGTTGGCACCGGATTATTTTCCCAAGCGGTTGCCGGACAAACTGGCGGTTTTGGCGCTCAATCAATTCAAAAAACTGGAAAAATTCAACGAGCACCGGCGCAAAATTGCGGAATTGTATTATAATAAATTGAAAGGCGGCGATTGCATTTTACCGGCGCGGCCAAGCGGCAGAAAAGCGGTTTATTTGCGATTCGCGATCCGGCGTGATTGCGCGGCAAAAATGATAAAAAAAGCGTGGCGAAAAAACCTGCTTTTGGGCGACTGGTATCGGACGCCGGTGGATCCGTTTGACACCTTGCCTGAAACCATGGGTTATAAAAAAGGCAGTTGTCCCAACGCCGAGGCATTTGCCGGCAAAATAATCAATCTGCCGACCCATATCAATATCGGGGAAAGCGAAGCAAGAAAAATTCTAACCTTTATCAAGCAATGCAAATAATGGATATTGAAAGCAGGAAGGAGTGGGAGGGGATTTTGGAAAAATGCGAAGATAAGACGTTTCTCTCCTCATGGGAATGGGGGGAGTTTTGGGTGGGGCAAGGGAACAAAATCAAGCGGCTGGGGGTTGGGGATAAGTCGGGGTTGAAAGCGATTGTGCTGGCGGTTAAAATAAAAGCGAGACGAGGCACTTATATCCTGATACAGCATGGACCGAACATAATTGAAACAAATCCGGAGGAAATAAAAAAGATTCTCAAGGAATTATTTTTTGGGTTGGCAAATTGGGGTAAAAGCGAGGGCGCGAGCTTCATTCGTTGCGCTCCAATGCTGGCGCGAACCGAAGAAAATTTGACATTGCTTAAAAACCTGCAATTTCCCGAATTCCGGTTTTTGCTTTTTCAATCTCAGTTTTTAATTTCTCCGATGCATGCCAATGCTTACGAAGCGACATGGAAACTGGACATTATGCCCCCCGAGGAAGACTTGATGAAGGCGATGCGCAAGACGACAAGATATTTAATCCGGCAGGTGCAGAAAAATCCGGAAATTAAAATTGAAATAAGCGACAAGCCCGAAGATATTGAGGTTTATCAAAAATTAAACGAGGCGGTAGCCAAGCGGCAGAAGTTCTCGGCGTTCGGGCGTGATTATATCAAGCGCGAATTTGAAACTTTTGCCAAAAACGGCCGAGCGCGGTGGTTTGTCGGAAAATATAAAAACAAACCGGTTTGCGCGGCGTTGGTAATATTTTGGTCGGGAATCGGTTTTTATCATCAGGCCGCGTCGTTGGGCGAATATTCCAAATATTCCATACCTTATCTTTTGCAGTGGGAAGCGATCAAAGAGGCCAAGCGCCGCGGGTGCGGATTATATGATTTTTGGGGCTATACCGATCCGAAAAAATATCCGAAGCATCCCTGGGCGGGCCCAACGCTGTTTAAAATGGGTTTCGGCGGAGAAAAATACGAGTATGTTAAAACGATGGATTTGCCGCTGTCGTGGAAATATTGGCCCACCCGCTTATTTGAGAAGGTCAGGAAATTGAAAAGAGGTCTGTAGTTATAAATTTAAAATTAAAAAATCAAAATGAAAAATGACAATTAAAAATTTAAAATGTCGCTAATATCTTGTTTCGCATTTATAATTTTTCATTTTACACTGTCATTTTTATTTTTGATTTTTTAACTTTTAATTTCTATCGATGGTTCGGAAAACCTATAAAAAGCCGCATCGGGCGAGAAGAAAAAAACCGCTTTGGGTGAAAGCCGGTTTTTGGCGTGCGATTTTTCTGACGGGCGCCGGGGGATTCACAATCTGGCTGGTTTGTTTTTCGCCGGTGTTTGAAGTGAAAGAAATTGAAATTGCCGGGGCGCAAAAAATAGAAGAACGGGAATTTGTGGATGTCATTGAAAAGAGCGTGAACAAGCGAATCGGCCTTTTTGATTCCAAGAGCATTTTGCTTTTCAATCTTGATCAAACAAAACGGGAATTACTGGCGCGCCTGCCGCAGGCGCAGGAAATCAAAATTGAAAGAGAGTTTCCGTCAAAAATTATCGCGTCGGTGCAGGAACGCCGCGCGGCGGCGGTGTTTGAAAGCCAGGGAAAACTTTATTCTTTGGATGAGGCGGGAGTGGCATTTGAAGAATGCGCCTCTGCCGCCGGTTTGATAAAAATCCTTGACGGTTCAACGGCGGTGGAGATTGGCGCCAAAGCGATTGAAAAAGAAGTTTTAAATGGAATTCTGCGCATTACCAGCGAATTGCGCGCTTCCACCGACATCGCGTGCGAAGAGGCGATTATCGCCAGTCCGGAAAGAATCAATCTGCCGGTCAAAGAGGGCTGGCAAATCTATTTCAATCCCCGCAAAGACGCGGAGAGCCAAATTATCAGACTGTTGGCGGTGATTAAAGAAGACTCTTTCCGGGAAAAAAGAAACAATCTGGAATATCTTGACGTGCGCTTTACCCGCGTCTACTTGAAAGGAAAAAACACCGATCCGGCGGAGGAAAAGGCGGAAGAAACGGTTGACTGAACCCGCCGCGGCGGGATTGCCAAAAATTATGGGATTTTACAAAAGACAACCCTATGTTCCCGGCGCCAAAGCGCCGTTTGCGCTGAGCCGTTCCAAAGTGGATATGTTTTTGAAATGTCCGCGCTGTTTTTATTTGGATGTGCGTTTGGGCATCAAAACGCCGTCAATGCCGGCATTCACGTTAAACAGCGCCGTGGATCATTTGCTCAAGAAAGAATTTGACATTCGCCGCGCAAACGGCGCGATTCATCCGTTGATGGCGGCCTATGGCATTGACGCGGTGCCGGCGCAACACGACGAACTGGAAATCTGGCGCGAGAATTTCAAGGGGATTCGGGTTTTGCATCCGAAAACCAATTTTGAACTTTTCGGCGCGATTGATGATTTATGGATAAACCCAAAAGGAGAATATCATATTGTTGATTACAAGGCCACTAGCACCGTCAAAAAAATTGATTTAAACGACCACTGGAAAAAATGGTATAAAATCCAGGCGGAATTTTATCAATGGCTCCTGCGCGTGCGGAATTTCACCGTCAGCGACACCGCCTATTTTGTGTTTGCCAATGCCGGCAAAGACCGAGAGGCGTTTGACGGCAAATTGGAATTTCAGGTAACAATCGTGCCCTATGAGGGCAATGATGCATGGGTGGAAGAAACGCTGGCAAAAATGAAGGAATGTCTTGATGCGGATAACCCGCCCGCGCCGACACCGGACTGCGAACACTGCCAATATATTGAGAAAGCCAAAGCGATTTAGACTTGTCCATAGAATATTCCGGGCCAGAGTCCGGGGTATTCCGGCGGATGAATAAAAAATGATCAAGCAGGCGTTATATGTTTTTTTGGCGGCGATATTGCTGGCGGCGGGAACCGGAGCGGTTTTTGAGTTGGAGGGAAAATCGCGTCAGCCGCAAGAGACGATCACGATTTTACGCGGCCAAAACGCACCGCAGATCGCCACGGACTTGAAGTCCGAGGGCTACATCAAGAGCAAGCTGAGATTTTTGTTTTATCTGGCGCGGGACGGCCACTGGCGCAATTTAAAATCGGGAGAATATGATCTGGCCGGATTGGATGATCGTCAAATCATTGAAAAAATGGTTTCCGGGCAAACCGCGCCGAAAATCGCCACAATTATTCCCGGATGGACCGTGGCCGACATTCAAAAAAGCGCCGGTATTGCCAAGGTTTTGCCGGACGCTGATTTTGGCGCCGTTGACGTTGAGGCGCTCAAAGGCAAATTTGATTTTTTGCGGGAGATTCCCGCCGCCGCCGATTTGGAGGGATACCTTTTTCCCGACACCTATCAATTGCCGGAAAACGCCTCAATTGACGATCTGATAACGCCGGCGCTGGAAAATTTTTCCGCGAAGTTGGATTTGCTGGGCCGGGAAAAGATCGCCGCGAAAAATCTGTCCGTGCGCGATACGGTGATTATGGCCTCAATCCTGGAAAAAGAGGTGAGAACCTTGGAAGACAAAAAAATCGCCGCCGGCATTTTGTGGAAGCGGTTGGGCGCGGGGATGCCTCTGCAAACCGATGCGACTCTGCTTTATTACAAGGCCGGCAGTCCGGACCATATTAACAAAGATTTGGATTCGCCCTATAATACATACAAGCATACCGGTTTGCCGCTGGGGCCGGTTTGCAATCCCGGGTTTGACTCCCTTGAAGCCGCGATTGAACCGGTTCAGACCGATTATTGGTATTATCTTTCCGCCGCCGATGGTGCCACCGTTTTTTCCAAAACCTATGACGAACATTTGCAAAACATCGCCCGCTACCTTGAATAAACTACGAATAATTTTTAAAAATATGGAGATCAAAAATTCGCTTCCTTTCAGCGCCGCCATTATCAGCGCTGGCATCATCATCGCCACTGCCATCGGCGCCGACAGTTTTTTCCGCGCTCGGCAATTGTCGGACGTTTTATCAATCACGGGGTCCGCGGAAAAGATTGTGGCATCCGACATCATCAAATGGCAAAGCTCAATCACGCGCAGTGTCAATGCCGATCAGCTGGCGGGCGGGAGCGCGCAAATCAAAAACGACATTGACGTCATTAAAAAATATTTTATCCAGTCCGGGGTTTTGGATTCGGAAATCACCGTCAATCCGGCCACGGTTAATCCGGTTTGCGAAAGCCAGGGAGGAATGTTCTATGACCGCTATGGCAATCAGTCCTGCGGCAGCAGCCGGGCAATCGGTTATAACATTCAGCAGGTAATCATCATTGAGTCCGGCCGCGTTGACGAAGTCGCCCGGCTGGCGCAAACCGCCGCCGACGAATTTGTGGGCCAGGGAATAATTTTCACCACGCAAAATCTGGAATATTATTATTCCAAGCTGGCGGAGTTGCGGCTTGATTTGCTGGCGGAGGCCACCAAGGATGCGCAGGAGCGGGCACGGCGGATTGCGCAAAGCACCGGAAAAAAAATCGGCGCCTTGCAATCGGCTAGCCAGGGAGTTTTTCAGGTGACCGCCAAGAACTCCGTGGAGGTTTCCGATTACGGCGCCTATGACACTTCTTCTTTGGAAAAAAAGATTACCGGCGTGGTGCGGGCGTCATTTACTATTAAGTAGTGTTGGCTGTAAATTTAAAAAACGGCGCGATGATCATCAACCGCCGTTTTTTTGATTGACAAAAATATTTATTTGCCGTAAATTGGGATAAAATAAGGCAATGTCCTTAGGACATAAAGCGGCCGTATTGGTGCCCGGTTAAATTTTCCTCCCTAACCGGGTATCAACGCGGCCGTTTTTTGTCTTTGCCAGCGGACGCCAATCGGACAGGGTATTGCATAAATCGGGTAAAATCTGCTATCATCTACTAACGCCGCGGCCGGAGTTTTTTGCGGTCGCGGGCGAGGTCGACAAATTCAGCAATGCCAAGCGCAATGCCAATAAAGTTGAGGACTTTTAAAGTAAAAGAAAATATGCGAATCAAAACCAAGATTGTGTCGCTGGCCGCGGCAACTTTTGCCGGTTTGCTCTTGGGAGGAAATGCTTTTGCCGGCGGCGCGGAGCAAAATGCCGATTATCAAACGATATCGGCGCAAATCCAGGAAGTGCAGAAAAAGGTTTCGCAATTGATGACGGAAACGCAGAGCGGGAAAAAGGCCGCTCCGGTCGTGAACATGGAATTGGCTCCGGAAAAACTTGATAATATTGAAAGGGAAGTGACGCGAATCGCCAAAGAAACCGAGCGATTGAAAATCGAAGTCGCGATATATCTCACGCTGGAAGATATTCGCCGAAAAACCATGGAGTTGGCTACGCAGATCACCGCCGGTTTAAATGTTTCCGCGTCAATGATTGCGGCGGCGCCGGCCGCGCCGATTGTTGCGGCCTTGCCCGCGGATTTGCCGGCCTCAAAACCGCAAGCAAACGAAGAGATTGAGGCGCAAATCGCGATTGTCCGCCGCCAGATTGACGAGTTAACCGAAGAAATGGTGGCGCAAACCGCGGCGGAGAAGGAGATTCCGGCCGAAGAAAGAACCGTGGCCGGGACCGAAGATGAAGGCGCAAAGAGGAATGTTGCGGCCTCCGAAGAAAAAGACGCTTCCTTGACCGTGGAAAAAAACGGCGGCCAAGATAGCGCGGAAACGAAAGGAGGTTTGTGGCAAGCCGTGGGAGATTTTTTCAAAAAACTTTTTGCTTTCTAATTTTGATTGCCCAAGCGCCGGTGCCTGTCCGGCGGCAAACAATTGAACGCGGCGGCAGACCGCGTTTTGTTGTCTTCAAACGCCATAAAGGTTATAATTGACAATGGATAAGATTGGATTTTCCAAATTGCATATGAAAAACCTCAAAAATAATTTGCGGCAATTTTTTTTGCCGTGCGAAGAAAATGGCGGCCGCGCCCGGATTTTTTCAGGTAATTTTTTATTGTTTTTTTTGATCGGTATCGCAGTTTTGAAAATCGGATTTGCGCTGTTTCTGCATTCGTTTTCGGGAAATCCTTTTTACGCCGACATTACCAAAACCGCGCTGATTGATCTGGCGAATTATGAACGTTCCCGAAGCAATTTGCCGCCGCTGGCGGAAAATCCGGTCTTGAATCAGGCGGCATATATGAAGGCGCTGGATATGGCGCAGGGCGGCTATTTCAACCACGTGAGCCCTTCGGGGGTTAATCCTTGGCACTGGTTTTCCAAGGCCGGATATAATTATCGTTATGCCGGTGAAAATTTAGCCATCGGATTTTTGGATTCCGGGGAGGTCCAAAAAGCGTGGACCGCATCGCCGACCCATCATGCCAACATTATTAACAATAAATATCAAGAGATCGGCATCGCGGTTTTAAAAGCCAACTTTCAGGGAAATCCCGCCACGATCGTGGTGCAGATGTTCGGCGCCCGGTCCGGCCGCAAGGAAGCCGCGCCGGCGGGCACCGCATTAAGCCAGGCGCCAACGGCACCGGAGGAAAGCGAAGTAGCCGCCCGCGGCGTTTTGGGCGCGCAGACCGCCGCGCCGGATCAGAATTCGGCGGGATTTAAGATTGCGCAATTTTTGGCGCGGGATTTTTATTTTGTAATGCAGTGGACGGTTTATTTGTCTTTGGTCGCGGTGATATTGCTTTTGTTGGTCAATTTCACTCTTAAAGCGGATTTGGCGCACGGAGATCTTTTGGCGAAAGCCGTCGGATTTATCGCCGTGATGATCGTTTTCGCGCTTCTGGACTACGGGTTGATTGCGGCCCTGGTTCCCCGAAATTTTGTTGTTTAATCCCTCCTTGTCCCATGACGAATGCAAAAAAGAGAAAAAAAACTCGCCGGAGGTTTTGGAACAGTCCGTTTTTACCGCTGGCGCTTTTGCTGGCGTTTTTGGCGTTGATTGCGCTGTTTTGGGGCAACATTTCCTGGGTCGTGAACGCCAATATCTGGCGGCAAATTTTATCGGACGCGTTCCCGCAAATTTTTCCGCGGCCGTATGTTTTGGTCGTTAAGAATCCTACTTTGATTTCCGGCACGCCGGAAGTTGACAATAAACCGGCGATCAAGTCGCCGGAGGCGGAAAATTCTCCCGCCTCGGCGCAAAAACCCCGGCGCGATATGCTCACCATTCCCGGAATCAACATTACCGCGCCGATTATTACCGCCAAGACCGGCGACGCGGAAGTTATTTCCGGCTTGCTGGATTCGGGCGTGGTGCTCTATCCGGGTTCGGCGCCATTCGGCGAGAACGGACAAACCGTCATTCTGGGACACAGCGCGCCAGCCGGCTGGCCGAAAATCAAATATGAATGGGTGTTTTCCAAGATTAACGAGCTGGAAAAAGGCGATATGGTGGTGGTAACCTATGACAACATCACTCGCTATTATAAGGTGGCCGGATCACAGATCGTGAATCCCAAAGACGGCGTGCCGGCGCCCACGGTGGAAGGCAATTCGCTGATGCTCATCAGTTGCTGGCCGCCGGGCAAGGACACCAAACGTATCGCCGTGGAAGCCGAATTATAAAACCCCCTCGCCGGGGTTTTGCATTACCGTGTCCATACCGGCATCCGCCCTTGACAAAAACCCAAAAATATGCATAATTAAAACCAATAGTTCTTTGAGGTAATGAGAATGAGAATGAGAATGATGTCGCTGGTAGCGGCAATAATTTTGCTCGCGCTCTGCGCGAGTGGTGGTATAGCCATAGCGAACGAACCTCTACTTATTGGGCAGTCAAGCCTAACAAGGTTTGGCGGTGTAGTAGCCACTACTACAACAATAACCGCGGTGACAGGGGCTCCAGCTCAAGCTTCGGTTGTAACTTCAGCTTCGGCTGAGGTTAAGCCTGTTCCATCTGTCTGGGTCACTCAAGCAATGGAATGGGCAGCTGGGATGTATGGCATAGGGCCTGAGGCCTTAAATAGGGACATTCCGGCGGGAACCGTTTATTTGGGCTCCGAGGGAGCCTTGATGAACGCGGCTACAGGTATACCGCAAACCACTGCTGAAGGGTTTGCAACAGTACTGGCCACAAGATGGACAGGAGTTGGATATAGCAGCAACCTAGCCTTTGCTGCAGGTTATGGAAACAATATCCTGAAACCAGGGACTCTTGAGGGTTCAATAAGTACAATTGTAATTCTGGTATTTGATGTTTCAAGCCAGAAGGTTGTACCGTATTATTTCTGGGTAAATACCTTAACCCAGAAACCGGTATATGAACCCTTCCCCTGCTTCGCATGAAGCAACCATAACGTAATTTTTTTAACGGGTGGTTGCTTCTCTTTTTCTTTTATGCTATATAAACTTAATCTTAAATAAGACGTTGTCCTATTGACATTTTATTTAATTTAATATTTAATATAAGATATAATCTAGCAACTGTATACTGTATAAAATATAATAAATCTAATAAAATTATTATGGCAAATCACTTTTTTATTAAAAGTTTAGTTTTTCTTGGTGTAGTTTTTTTAGTTGCTGTGTTTTCCAATGAGCAAATAAACGCGGCATTTACCACTGGTACTCCGGTAACTTCTTCATTTACCACTGGTACGCCAACGACTTCTAGTTTTACTACTGGCACACCTGTTACATCCAGTTTTACCACTGGTACTCCGGTAACTTCTTCATTTACCACTGGTACGCCAACGACTTACACCAGCACCTACACGCTAACCCCGCATCAGGAAAATCCGCCGCTTTATGTCTACACGCCGCCGACTTGTACCAGCGAATGTTCTTCGGTGGGACAGCGCCGCTGTTCGGGAAACGGTTATCAGACTTGTTATAAGGCCGGCAACGGTTGCCTGTATTGGAGTTCGGTCACTTGGTGTGCCGCCAATCAAACCTGCATTAACGGTTCTTGTATTGCCTCTTGCACCGACGAATGTTCCATCAATGGCCAGCGGGTGTGTTCGGGCAATGGCTGGAAGCAGTGCGGCAACTATGATTCCGACTCTTGTTTGGAATGGGGCAACATCACCCAGTGCGGGTGGAATCAGACCTGCGTCAACGGTTCCTGCGTGGACACCTGCCAAAATCAATGCGTCTTAAACACCCATGAATGTTCCGGGTCTTCGGGAAGAACTTGCGTCCAGAGCGGCCAATGCACCGCCTGGGGAACATGGCAAACCTGCGATTCGCGGTGCTATTCCTGCGGCGACGGCCGTTGTGAATGCGGCGAAACCAAAGCGTCCTGCCCGCAAGATTGCGGCTACAACACGCCCACGGTGAATCTTGATTATTACGGCCAGGTCAAATGCGGCCAAAACGCCACTTTGCACTGGACATCCGCCAACGCCACTTCTTGCTCCGCTTCCGGTTCGTGGTCGGGGAGCAAAGCCACTTCCGGTTCCGAGCAAGTGGGCAACTTCACCGGTTCCAGAACCTACACCATCACCTGCACCGGTTCGGGCGGCAGTGCTTCCGACAGCGTGAGCATCACCGGCACCGCCGACGATCTGGAAGCGGACGCCGGTCCGGACAAATACATCAACGACAACGAAAGTTCCGTGCGTCTGGACGGTTCCGTGGACGGAAACTACGATTCGCTTTCCTGGTCCTGCACCGGCGGCAGTCTGTCGTCTTCATCCAGCCTGCGCCCGACTTTCTACCGCCCGAATTATAATTACAATTACAACTACAACAGCTGGG
>DIWQ01000064.1 GCA_002423555.1 Patescibacteria group bacterium UBA6102 | reverse complement strand
GGACAAGCGCGAGGGATAGACCCTTAAAATACAATACCCCCAGTAAGTGGTTACCAAAAGGCATTTTGAGCGTTTCGGTCAATGAATAAAAAAAAGGCGCTAACTGATTTCCGCGGAAACGGTGTCCGCGATAATCGTTAACGAAATTATACTAATTCTCCATATTCCCAATTCTAATTCCATTGGGGATAATTCTTCCGGGATATTCTTCCCGTGACAAGTGCAACCAAACATAATTTGTTTTGGTGAAAAAGGCCTGATTGTTTGTTTTAACTCACTGGTCTTCTCATCAAATAAAACCGTTATTTGCGCTCCGTCTTTTAACTCTATACTTCCGTTACATTTATCCTTTGTATCGTCATAACGAAGACAATAAGAAATAAATGTAACCCCCGTCGAACAAACATTTAGTTTTCCCATCAAATCACCACTATTATTGAAACACGCTGAATGCTTTTTGTCAAATCGTTCCCAATTTCTTGCCATTTTGGGCAAACAAAAAAGGGCGAAATGCCCTTTTTTGCGATAGTGTCCTATCTTGTGTCCTACTTTAATTCCACTTTCGCGCCCGCCGCTTCCAATTTGGCCTTCAATTCGTCGGCTTCTTTCTTCTCCACCGCTTCTTTGATCACCTGCGGCGCGGAGGCGGAAGCGTCCACCAAATCTTTGGCTTCTTTCAATCCCTTTTGGGTGATTTCCTTCACCGCTTTGATCACTTCAATCTTCTTGTCGCCGGGAGCGGCCAAAACGACCGTGAACGAAGATTGCTCTTCGGCCGCGGGGGCGCCGTTCGCACCGCCCGCCGCAGGAGCCGCCATCATCATCGGAGCCGCGGCGCTCACGCCGAATTTTTCTTCCAGGATTTTGACCAATTCGGCCAGATCCAGCACCGACATTTCTTCAATTTTTTTCACCAAGTCCGCGAATTTCGCGGGTACCTGGACTTCTTTTTTTTCGTCCATAAAATTTTTAGTTTTTAATTTTTAATTTCCAAACAATTTTAAAATTTTAAAATTTAATAATTAAAAATTGTTTAAAAATTTCGAATTTAAAATTTCAAATTGATTTTTAATTCTATGCTTTTGACTTTTGAATTTGCGACAACGCCTGCACCAGACCGCGCAGATTGCCTTGCAGAACGCCGGCAAAGTTTCTTGACGGCGCGGCCAGACTGCCGGTTAATCGCGCCAGCAGTTCCAATTTGGACGGCAGTTGCGCCAGCGATAACACTTGCGCCGCATCAATCAACTTGTTTTCCAGCAAACCTCCCAAAATTTTGATATTTTGGTTGGTTTTGGAAAATTGATACAACTCTTTTGCCGCCGACACTTCGTCGTCATAGCCCATCGCCACGGCGATTTCCCCCGCCATCGTTTTGGTATCGGCGTCAATGCCTTTTTGTTTCAACGCCAAATTCATCAAGGTTTTTTTGGCCACCTTGAACTCCGCGCCTTTTTGGCGCAGTTTGTTTTTGAGATCCGTCAAATCCTTGACTTTCAGGCCGGAAAAGTCGGCAAACACCGCCGCCTTCTGGCGATCCAGCTTATCAGCCAGTTCCTTGATAATCTCCCGCTTCTTTTGTTTGGTGATCGGCATCTTTTTTTGTAAACAAAAAATCCGCTCGCGCAGACTCGACTTTGAACGAAAAATCAATCATTGAACGGTTGATTTTCCTCGGCAGGATTTATTTGAAGACCTGCTGTCTGCGGAATGTTTCAAATATACCAAAGTTTGAGAAATTGTCAACATTTTACAAATTAAAAACTGAGAATGAAAAAGTAAAAACGAAAATTAAAAATTAAAAATTTACCTCTTGCCCTTTAATGTGAGCAGGCTGGCTCCCAGCATTTTTGATATCTCCGTCAACTCTTGCAACAAACAATTCGCTTTCTTCCTGTCGGCCCGCCCTGTGTCGCGCAACACCGCCAGCCAAAATTTGGATTCATTGCTTGACTTGAGCGAATGATGCAGAAAATTGATAAAATCTTTTTTTGAGCTTGACGCCTGTGCTTCAATATAATTGGCGCCGATACTGCCGCCGCTCCGAAACAACTGATCAACCATCTTTTGCGAAATAATGTCTTTGGGCAACCCATCAAGGAATTTCACCAACTCAAGAACCCAACGATAAATGCGTAATTTGAATTCGGTTTTAAAATTTTCCCTGTCGTTTTTCATTTTTCATTCTCAATTTTTAATTTTTACTGTTCCACGCACAGCAAACGGCGCTTGGTGTCGCAAGAAGCGGCGCCGAGGGCATAGCCGCCCTGTTCGCCCAAAGCGATTGCCGCCGCGCCGTAATATTTTGCCACCAGATTCTTGCCTTGCAGATCGTAGCAACGCGTGAGATTCGCGTCGGCCACGCCCGAGATCGCGCGTTTGCCCACCGTCCAATCCTGACAAGTATAGCTGTTGGAAAACATCATTTCCCCTTCGCGGTCAACCCCCAGCGACAGGCATTTTTTTTCAATCGCCGGCGTCATTCTTCCCAGCCACAAATTGCCGAAACTTTGATTGAATGAAGCGCCAAACTGAATTTGCGCCGCCTCGCGGGAAAGATTGGCCTTGTCCAGCAGTTTTTGGATGTTTTCGGCCAGGTAGCGATGGCAAGCTTGCCCTTCCACCGCTTGCCCGACCGCACCAGCTTCCACAAAAATCCCGTCCTTTTGCACGCGCTCCCGCGCGGAAATATCATCAGTTCCCAAAAGCGCGATGTAGTTCCCCTCGTAGCCCGCTTTTTTTGCTTCCTGATTGCATTTTTCATCCGCGCCCGGCAATCCGCCCAAATCGCCCGAATAGGTGTTTTGCGTAACAAACGCTCGCAAGATTCCGGCGTGCTTTGACGGCAAATAGGGCCAGTTTTGCTCCACCGAATAGTTGTCGCAGGAAACATATTTTTGCCCCAGAATCGTGATCATCGCCGGACTGTAGGCGATGGCATTGCCTTTCTTCCACGGATATTCAAACACCGCGAACCGATATTGACTGCCGGCAGGCTGGTAGGGATCGGATTGCCACACGAATTTTTGCGCGGCCGCCGGATGATTGTAGGCAATCCATTGCGGCTGATCGCCGCCGAACAACACGATCCCCACGCGATCAACGTTTGACGACGACCATTCAATTTCATAGGATTGGCCGGCGGTCAAAGAAGGCTCTCCGGGCGGCAGGGAAATTCTCTTTGAAGAAAAAAAGAAATTGGCCAAAAAAATCAACCCCAAAATCGCCGCGGCGGCGATGGCAATAAACACGCCTTTGTATTCCGTGAAAAAAGTTTCTTTATCCATCGGCTCTTTTTCAATTTTCATAATATTGATTTTTAATTTTTGTCGCGGTATCGTAGCGGTATTTGATATCGCTAAANNACCGCGGCGAATATCCCCCGGTCGTTCTTGTAATCGCCGATAATCATTCCCAATGAAATAAAAAGTCCCATTCCCGCGGCAATCGCCGTTCCCAAAAGCAATCCCGATTGAATCTCTTTTTTGAGATTGACTTTTTTGGCCATTAGCTGTTCGGCCGGATCGGCGTTTTTGGCCGAAATCGTTTTTTTCGGCTTGGAAGCCGCAAAAAATCCCAAAACCGCGGCGGGCAAGATCGCCGACGAAAGATAGAACGCCGCCGGAATTTGTTTTATGATTTCCAAAATTTCCATTAAAATTCAACCGAATTTATTTTTTCAAAATCCGCGCCGCCGAAAACCTCAATTCCCGCGTCCCCGGCAATGTAAAGATCGCCCTTCTCAAAGAACGCGCGGGCCGGCGCAATCTCGCCGGCGCTTCCCGTGAGCGTGATCTCACTGCCGGCGTATGACAGAATGTTGCCGCCGCGGGCGCCGGGCAAGAACAGCCGCTTGTTTTCGGGATCATGGGCGAACGCGGCGATATTGGCCTCAAAGTCCGCCCAATAATCGTTGAGCGCATACTCATGAATTTTTTCAATCCGTCCGGGCAGGGAGGAGTCAAACAGCGCCACCTTAATCTTGCGGGCGTTCGGGTAGACGGCAATTGCCGAAATTTCGTTTAGCGGATAAAAATAGGCATCTTCGGCGGGCAAAGAGAATTTTCCCGCCAATCCCGCGGCTTGCGAATTGAAGCTCAAGGCGTAAAGCGGCTCACCGGCGCGGCAAACCCGCGCATAGGCGGTATCACCGGAGAAACGCAGGGCGCAGATTCCCGCGGAAATGTCCAAATTTTTCGCTTCGGCAATCGTTTTCAAATTTTTGTCCAGCGAATAAATATTGTTTTGCGCCTTTTCGTTTTCCTGGCCGGCAATGTTTCCGGAAACCAGCCATTCCATTTTTTGCGCCGCGCCGAATCCCGAAACCGTCGCCGCGCGCAGTCCTCCGGCGGCGAGAGCAAGCCCGCCCTCCGGCAAGCGCCCCGCGACGGCGGTTTGCGCTTCCGGCGCGAAAGTTTCCAAATTGATTTTGGCAATTCCGGTGCGCTCAAAATCTTTGGTTTGGTCTCGCAGATAGTCCGCCAGACGCAAAGAAATCTCGCCCGCAATTCGTTCTTTCTCGCCTTGCCCCAAAGAATCAAACCAACCGGCCAGCAAACGGCGCGTTTCAAATTCTTTTCCCGCCCGCGAAATTTCGCAGGCCGCCGTTGACCGCGTTTTTTCCACAATGTAATTGGGCAAAAGCCCCCGGCACTTGGCGCTCAAAAAATCCGCGAAAAATTCAATATGATCCCGCTCTTCGCTCCACGCGATCCACGCGGCGCCGTCTTCCAAAATCGTTGAGAAACCGTCCCGCGGCACGGCCACGGAAAAATCGCGCGCCACCGCTCCCGACCGCGGATTCATCTCAAAGATCGTGAAAATTAAATCCGCCGGCACCGCCGCGGCCGGCCGGTAAATTGACGCACATTCCACCGACACCGGACTTTCGCCGATCACCAAGGGCTTGATCGGACAGGGATTGGCCGGATCAATCTCGGTCTCCACCGCCAGATAAAGCTTGCCGGCAGAAAATTGGGAGGCAATGATGCGACTGCCTCCGTTTAGCCGTCCCTGCCAAATTTCCAGCGGAGAGTCCGCGAAAGAAAGATCGTAGACCGCCAGCGAGTTGTTCAAAAACACCGCCAGCGATCCGTCCAGAACCAGAAAATTTCCGTCTTGCGGAATCGCGCCGATTTGTTTCATTCCGCCAGTTTGGCGCGTTTCAAAAATTTTGGTTTCGCCCGCTGGGCGTGAAGCGGCGGTGGATTCCGGCCAATAGAATTGGTTCTTCGGTGAAAAATAAAGTTTCCCTTCGTCCAGCCGGATGATATCGCCGGTGTTTTTTGCGAACGATTCGCCCAGTGAAAAAAATTTCTTCGCGTCTTCGGATGTGATCTCGGCAGGCGCCGGTGCGGACTCTTTGGCCGCCGGCTTGGTCTTGGCAGGCGCCTCTTCTTTGGCGGCCAGCGCCGCTTTCTCGGCCTCAAACGGCCCCGCGGCGGCAACGCGGTAGCCGGAATCAAGATAACTCTTGAAATCGTCTTGCGATGAAAATCTTTCCAATTCGCCCGACTTCATTTCTCCGGCGCCTTCCCCCTCTGAGGCCGTGGACGCTCCCGGAACACCGCCGATAACCTGCAAGGGAATTGATGGCTGGCGATAGCTTGCCGCCAAATAACAGACAAGCCCGAAAGAAAAAAATGCCAGAATCAAAATTGCCAGCCGGGAACTTACCGGTTCTTTGTGCGCCTTTCTTTTTTTCTTTTTTTCGGGAAGCGGCACCGCCATTATTTTTTTAAAATTTAAAAACCAAACAATATCATTTTACGAAAAAAAATCCACCGGCGCAAGGAGCAAAATTTAAAAATGAAAAATGAAAAAGTAAAAACGAAAATTAAGAATCAAAAATCCGCCAATTCAAATATTGTTAAAAGTATTTTTTATTTTTACTTTTTCATTCTCAATTTTTAATTTTTATCATTCGTATTTTCTCAGCGCTTCAATGGGCCGGAGTTTGGCCGCCTGCCGGGCGGGCAAAATTCCCGAAAGACACCCCACAAAAAACGAAAATCCCAGGCCGAAAATAACAATCCACGGCGAAAACGAGGCGGTGAAATAGAACAGCGGATGCACCTGCCCGTAGGCCTGTATTATCGCCGCCAATCCCAGCCCCAAAACCGTGCCGCCGATGCCGCCGCCGAAGCCGATGATGCTGGCCTCAAACAGAAAGATTGACATTATCGCGCCGTTGGTGGCGCCGATGGCTTTCATAATGCCGATTTCGCGCGTCCGTTCGCGCACCGAAGTGTACATCGTGTTGGTGATGCCGATGCCGCCGACCAGAATGGCGATGCCGGCAAACGCCAGAATCGCAAATTGAATCACCGCCATCACGCCGCCGACGATATCGTTGACCTTTTCGGCGGTGATCACCGCAAAATGAAGATCGTCGGACCCGTAGGCGCGCCGCTGGACGCGGCGCAGGCTGTCTTTAATCTTTTCCGCGATCAAATTCGGATCCATCGCTTCGTCAATCTGCACCATCGCGATTTGCGCCGTGCCCCGCTGTTGGCCGGTGAGATCCTGAAATTCGGCAATATCCATAAAGATTGCGCTGTCGTCATCCTTTGCCCCCAAAGAATTCAGAATGCCGGCAACCGTATATTTTTTACCCTTGATGATCAATTGATCGCCCGGCTGGACCGGCGCGTTGAAAATATCGCGGCCGAATTGCATCCCCACCACCACCTCGCGCCGGCTGGCCGACGGCCATCGTCCGGAAGACAAGCTCCATCCCTGGAACTTCCGCAAAACGTCGGCGCCCTCAACCAGCGGAAACCCCTCCACCGTCAACGCCTTGTTTTCCGTGTTGTAGCGGACGTTGATTGACTGATAGGAAGCCCCCAGCACGGTTTTGACCCCCTCGGTGCGCCGGATCGCATCCAAATCCCGGGCTTCCAATTTGTCGCCGCCGAACATCATTCCCGCCAGCGGATTGCTGTCGTCCCCGGGCATCACAAAGATCATATTGCCGCCCAATGACATCATCTGCCGATTGATCGTTTCCTTGATGCCCTCGGAGAGCGACAGCAGGCTGATGATTAAAAACACGCCGATGATAATGCCCAAAACCGTGAGCCACGAACGCAATGACCGCATTTTTAGATTCCTGGCCGCAATTTTAAAATATTCCGAAAAATTATTAACCATAATTTTTAAATTCCAAACGCCAAATCCCAAATTCCAAATAATATTCAACAATCAAATTAAAAATTCCAAATAATAAGTTTTACCCTTTTAAAATTTTGAAATTTTAATTTTGGATTTATTTGGGATTTGATGCTTGTCATTTGGAATTTATCCCGAAGGCTTCGTCTTGGGAAACAATGCGGCCGTCTTTGATGAAAACCTGATGCTCGGCATAGCCGCCGATGTTGTGATCGTGCGTCACCACCAGCAATGTTCCGCCCATTTTTTCGTGAAAATCCAACAGAATCTCCATCACTTTTTGCCCGGTTACCGAGTCCAGATTGCCGGTGGGCTCGTCGGCAATCACCAGCTCCGGATTATTGGCAAACGCGCGGGCAATCGCGACCCTTTGCCGCTCGCCGCCGGAAAGCTCGGCCAGCTGGTGATCGGCGCGGTTGGCCATATTCACCTGCGCCAGCAATTCCATGGCCCGGCGCCGGCGTATCGCTTGCGGTATCTTCTGGAAGATCATCGGCAACTCCACATTTTCCCACGCCCGCAAGTGATTTAAAAGATTAAATTCCTGAAACACGAACCCGATTGTCTTGCCGCGCAACTGCGCCAATTCGCTCTCGGTGCGCTTGGTAACATCCTTGTTTTTTAACAAAAGGCGGCCCTTGGTGGGAATGTCCAGCAATCCGATCATATTCAGCAAAGTGGATTTTCCCGAACCCGACGGCCCCATAATCGTGACAAAATCGCCGGATTCTATTTCCAGATTCACCCCCCGCAGAGAGTTAACTTCCGTCTTTCCCAGATGATAAATTTTCCAAACTTCTTCCAATTTGATCAGTGTTGACATAATGAAAAAACAGCAGGGTTATTTTGAAAAATTTATTGATTTTAGCAGGGTTATTTCTATCGTTTTAAAATACCGATACGCACAAACAAATAATCCCAATAAAAAATAATTACTATTGACAAACAAAATCAATTACTATACTCTGGCTTAAGGTGATTGAATGATAAACAGACGCATAATATTTGTTTGGTTGTTGGTTAGCCCCTTCCTATTCATTTCTAGCACTGTGGCAATATTTATCCATGCCCTCCGCACCCCCGCAACGGATCTAGCTTTTTATTTAATTGGGGTGTGGGCGGTCGTGGCTTTAATCTCCGCCTACGGAAGTTTTATATTTCTCAGCTTTATTTATATCTTCCGTGGCGAATCATTGACCGTAGTAAGATTTATTTTCCCCCGTAATTTGCGCAAAAATTTGCGAACGGAGTAATAAATCTTTTTTTATTAAAAAATTACGGAATGACCACCAAATCGCCTTCGGCGATGCCCGAAATGATTTCGGCAATTCCCTTGGCGCGGATGCCAATTTGAACGCCAACTTCCCGCGTCGCGCCGTCGCCGACAATTTCCACCTTCCAGCCATCCTCCCGCTTGCGCAAAGCGGCCTCGGAAACCAGCAAAACGTTTTCCTTTTGGGCGGTGATGATTTCCACGTCCGCGGTCATTTCCGGCATCAATCCTTCAGGAGACTGGTCAAAAGCAATCTTGGTTTCATAATAGACCACGCCATTCACGATTTTGGCCGCCGGAGAAATGAACGCCACGCGCCCGGAAAAAATTTGGTCGCCCAGCGCGGCCACGGAAATTTTGCATAAATCGCCGATATTGATCTTGACCGCATCCTCTTCGTATATGTCAATGACGATCTGATAAGGGTCGGCGGGAAAAAGCACCATCAACGGACTGGCGGCCAACGGCGATACCGTTTCTCCGGCGCGCCCGTTGATCTCCGCGATCTGGCCGTCCGCCGGCGCGACCAGCTTGCCGTCGTCAATTTGCAGTTGCAGTAAAGCGATCTGCGCCTGCGCCTGCGCGGCCTGGGCTTCCAGCATTCCCACATCTTCCGTGCGCGGCGGCGCCAAAACTTTCGCGTATTGCTCGCCGACGGTCTTTTCCGCCGCCAGCGCGCTTTCCAGCGCGGCCGCCGCGGAATTCACCGCCAGATCGCCGGACGCCTTTTGCGACGCCACGCCCTCCATCGCGGAATGGAATGCCGCGCGCGCGGCCGAAACATAGCCGATATGCAAATCCAAATTCTCCTTATGGGTCAAACTTACGGCATCGCGCCAGGGAATCTTTTCGCACATCACGCGAATTTCGCGCAAACGCGCCTCAACCGCGGCCAATTCGGTCTTGGCCGCGGCAAAATCCGCGTCCAAACCGGCGTCTTTGCCGTCCGCTTGCGCGGTTTGCGAATAAATTTTAATCTTGTCAACCGCCAGTTTCATTTTTTGCAACATCTCCCAAACCGCAATGGAATCTTCATCGCGCGGCGAAAAATATTCGCGCTGGAGAAGATCGGAAAAATTATAGGCATTATAGGCCCGAATGTAAGCCGATGCCAGCGAATCGGCCGCCGTTTTATAAACAGCGCTCAACCCCTGATCGGCCACCGCGCGCGCATCTTCTTGCGCCCGGCGGGCGGCGTCCAGCGCGGCGCGGGCAGAAAGAACCTGGCTTTCAACGATAGCAACATCTTCACCGCCGGCGCCCCGTTTTAATTTTTCCAACTGGAAAAGCGTCGCTTCGTAATTCGCTTTTGCCTGCGTCATTTGAATTTGCGCCTGACGATTGTCCAACTCCGCCAGCACTTGTCCCGCGGACACTTCTTCCCCCTGGGACACGCTGATTTTCTCAATGATGCCGCTGTTCTTGAAATTCAGATTGATCGCCTCTCCCTTTCTCACGCTCCCCGTTTCGGCCACCTCCTGCGTGATTGATCCAATGACGACCGCCTCGGTCTTGTAGCCCGCCTCCTTGGGCTTGAATATGTTCCACAGCAAAAGTCCGCCGGCCGCAGCCGCAATCGCAATTATCCAAAACCTTTTATTGAATTTCATATGATTCTATGTTTATCGCGCACGCACTTAAATGTATTGCTCCATTCTACCCCATTTTTTCCGTTTTGAACACAACAAAAAAGCCATGGCCTATTCACATCACACTGTGACCCCGCACTGGTGACGAGAATCATTGAAATCATTTAATTCTTTAATTCTCGCACTTTTAGTGCGGTTTCTAAATGTGATTTCAATATGCCGCGGCTTTCCGTTAAAATTTTCAAATCAACTTGCTTGGCGAAAAATCAAACCGCCAACGACCCCAAAAACCACCGCTCACGCCAACGCTAAATCTTTTTCCAAAACTTTTTTGAAATTTTTTTTGCCGATTTTTTCGCTCACGCCGATAATTTCCAAATAAAGCGAATTTCCTTTTTTGTCCACATCCAAATTTATTTCCGGCGCAAGTTCTATGGTTTTTTCAACCTTGCCCTTTTTGATGGTTATCGCCAAAGCATCGGCCTGCGCGTCATATTTTATTTCCATAACTTTCATAAATTTATGCCAAAAGTTAAAAATCAATGCATTCCTTTGTTTTTCGCCTCCAAGATGCGGTCGTGGACTTCGTCGGCGATTTGGGGGTAGCCTTTGGCGATATACATTCTTGCCTTACCTATAATCTGATCAACTTTTCCTTCATCAAATTCAGCCGCCGCCGCCGATTTCACAAAATTATTGACAATGGTTTCTATCTTTTTCTCAATGTCCTTCCCGATGATTTTTTTATCCGGCTCTTTCTCCGAAGCTTCGGGGAAAGATTTTTCCACCCGCGCACGCAAAGCCTCGGCGGTTTTGGCCTCCGGTTCAATCACTTCCAATCCTTCGTTTTCCCTCTCAAATTCCGCTTCCTTTTTCAATTGTTCAATTTCTTTGATTGCCGGCGTTTCCGGCGACGGCATTTTTTGATCCGGCATAATTTTTATCAATTATTGGCATTCTTCCCGGCAGGCGCACCCATTTGGCGGCGGCGCGCTTCAATCTCGCGCTCCACCATCTCGCGCGGCCGGCCTTCCTTGACCAGATAATATTCGCGGATATCCGCCGACCGGGACCGGTTGGCGCAAGACGGCGGATAGGTCTTGATGCTAAACGGCAACGATACCTGACCGTTAATCAATATTCTTACATAAGCGTTATAATTTTCAAGGCGGCTCAAATCCGACGCGTTGAAAACCGGCGCGAATTGTTTGGCCAAAAACTCCGAGTCTTCCGCGCCGACCCGAAAAGACGAAATCGTTCCCACATTGCCGAAAACGCTGTCGCGAATCTTCTCTTCCAGTTGGCCGATGAACTGATGGGAAACGGTGAGGCACAGCTTGTATTTTCGCGCTTCGGACAAAATGGTGGAAATGCTGTCGGTGGCAAAATTTTGAAACTCGTCAATATAGAGATGGAAATCACGGCGCTCGCTTTCGGGAACATCCACTCTGGAAAACGCGGCAATGGTGATCTTGCCGGTGATAATCAATCCCAAAAGCGAACTGTTGATCTCGCCCAAACGCCCCTTGCTCAAATTGACCAAAAATATCTTTTTTTGGTCCAAAATTTCACGGAATTTGAAAGTGCTTTTCACTTGTCCGATGATGGGACGCATATAATCATTGGAAATAAAGGTGTCAAATTTGGAAGTGATATAGGGCACCATATTTTTCAGCGACGCCTCCCCGCCCGCGGCTTCAGCCTGCTTTTCCCAAAATTCCTTCACCATAATATTGCGGCATTTGGACAACAGATAATGGCGGAATTCCTTATCGGCCAAAACTTTGGGCACCTCCATCAGCGTGTAGGTCTCTTTGGGGTCGTCCATCAGCAGTTGCAGGGCATTGCGCGCGTATTGTTCAAACATTGGTCCGCCGGTGGCTTTCAGATCATAGAGCTTGTCAAATATCTTCATAAACTCATTGACGATGAAAGTCTTTTGTTCGGGAAATTCGGGATCATATTCCAACATATTGAGGCCGATGGAATATTCGCGGCTTGAAGGATCAAAGACCACCACGTCATCCACGCGGTCGTTGGGAATTTTGCCCATAATGTCGTCAATCAGATCGCCGTGCGGGTCCAAAACTCCTACGCCGCGGCCGGCATTAACGTCTTGCTCAATCAGATTGGACAAAAACGCGGATTTGCCGGTGCCGGTTTGCCCGATAACATACAGGTGGCGCCGGCGATCGTCGGTGCCCAGATAAACATCCGTTTTTGTTCCGCGATATTGGTTAAATCCCAAAAGCAGGCCTTCGCGCAACAAGCTTGCCGGCGGCGGCGCGGTTTTGGCATTGATCGTTTTAATATTGGGAGTTTTCAGATAGGGTGTGGGAAAATGAAAAATGCCGGCCAATTCTTCGGCGCTCAAAATTGATTTGTTGGCGGGATTGAAATTGCGGAAAATGTAATCGTTTAAAATCGCGGCAGCGGACTTGCCTTTCTTTTTCACCACGCGGAACCCGTTCAACCCCGGGGAAGAAAACTGATCCAGCGACCCGGCCAGCTGGTCAAATATCTGCTCGCTGCGGAATTCGTCTTTGATGGAAACGACAATGCGGATATTGGCCGCCAGATTGCGCTTGTTGAGCTTACTTTCCATGGCCTTGACCAGCTCTTCATCGCCCTGATTTCCCATAAACGATTGGGGTTCGTTTTCTTTGGCGTTCCCGCGCGCTGCACCCATCAGGCCGGTTTCTTCCATTGCCGCGGAAAACTTTTTGCCTTTTTTGATTTTGTCCAAAATTTCGCGCCCGCGGACGCGCCACATCTCGGAAATGTTTTGCAAAACGATCTGCACCGCGGCCTCTTCGTTTTCTTCCAGTTTGGTGAGGGTGTTGGTAATCGCCGAAAGCGGATCGGTGCCGATGGATTCATAGGTTTTCAACGGCAAAAATACCGGCCGGATGGTTTTGGCAAAGCCGCAAAAAACCGACTCCTTGGGGCCGAAAATGTTGAAATCATTGCTTTTTTCAATTTGCGCGTCCGGATAGATGCTGTTGATCCGTTTTTCCAAAAAGCTGACATAGCGGCGCGGCGCGGCGGCGTAAAAACAGATTTCCCCCTTCACTTTGGCAACTTCCAGCGCCACCCACGGCTTGGGCGCCAAAAAACCGCGCGGCGACAGCGACACCAAATTGGCATAGAAATCTTCCATCACGCGAATCCAGTCCTTCTCCTGCCGCCCCGACTGCTGGATTTCTTCGGCAGTCTTGGACGGAATCCGCACCGACAGCAAGATCATGTCCATTGACAGGCGGAATTTTTCCCGATTCCGTTTTTTGAAAACAAACCACGCGCCCGCCAGCAATCCCGCCAGCAGGACGCCGCCCAGAATCGCCCACGGCAAAAACGCCGGCAGGGTAGCGGTTTTCTCCAGCGGCGCGGCGGCGCGCGCCAGCCCGTAATAACTTTCGTCAAGAAGGCGCCAAAAATCGTTGCTTGCAAATTCTTCCATTATTCCATTTTACCTCCCTCGCCCCAAAAATCCAAATTTCCTTGTTATTTAATAATAGTAATGTCAT
>DIWQ01000015.1 GCA_002423555.1 Patescibacteria group bacterium UBA6102 | reverse complement strand
CGGTGAGCGAATTTTTGGGCGCCAAAGGCTACAATGTGATTTCCGCGCTTGACGGCGAACTGGGGATCAATATGGCTAAAAATTCATCACCGGATTTGATCCTGCTGGACATCATTTTACCCAAGAAAAGCGGGTTTGACGTTTTGCGCGATCTCAAAAGCGATGAAAAAACCAAATCCGTTCCGGTGATAATTTTGACCAATCTTTCGCAAATGGACGATGTGAGCAAAATGATGGACATGGGCATCACGACATACTTGGTAAAAAGCGACCAAAGTCTGCAGGATATTTTAAGGGTCATTGATCAAACGCTGGGAGCTTCCCGCGGCGAAACCGCCGGATAAGATGATCAATTCCCTTGAATTACGAAACGCTTTGTATTTTGGGGTCTATCCTCGGTGTAGTCGCAGGGGTTAGACCCCTCCAATAGCATTTGAATTTAAGGATTTCGTAATTCAAAGTAATCCATAAAATGAAAGTTGAGCCGCAACAACTGAAAACTTTTTTGATTGATGCCGGGATGATCACCGACAGCCAGTTTGAGGTTTGCGCCGCGCAGGCCCGGGAAAAAGAAATGCGCGTTGAGGATGTTTTGATCGCGCGTAAATTCATTGATGCCGAACAGTTGTTGAAGCTGAAAGCCTATATTTTGGGCATTCCGTTCGTTAATCTGGAAAAAGAAAATATTCGCGCCGAGATTTTGGAGTTGATTCCCGAACCGATTGCCCGCGCCAACAATATTGTCGCTTTCCGCCGGACCGGTGAATTTTTGGAAGTGGCGATGATTGATCCCGAGGATTTGGGGATTATTGAATCAATCAAAAAAACCACCGGGCTTTCAATACTGCCGCGGCTCACGGATCCGCAAGGGATCAAGAGCGCGATTTTGCGCTACCAAAAAACTTTAATGGCCGAAGTGGGCGATTTGGGGGTTTTGCCGGACGATTCCGGCGGCGCGATGCGCGTGTCGGAAGTTCCGGCGCCGGCGGCGGACGGGAGCGACAGCGGAGAATTGAAAAAGGCCGCCCAGGACGTGCCGGTGATCAAAATTGTGGACACCTTGATCAAGCATGCGATCTTGGAGCGGGCCTCGGACATTCATATTGAGCCCACCGAAAAAGAAGTGGTGGTGCGCTATCGCGTGGACGGCGTTCTGCGCGACGCAATGATCCTGCCCAAATCCGCCGCCGCGGGGATCGTGGCGCGCATCAAAGTGCTTTCAAATCTAAAACTAGACGAATGCCGCCTGCCCCAGGACGGCCGCTTCAAAGCGGAAAGCGACCAATGGAAATATTCGTTGCGCGTTTCTACTCTGCCGGTTTTTTACGGAGAGAAAATCGTGATGAGACTGCTTTCGGAGAGTGCCAAGGCTTATCCTTTGGAAAAGCTCGGTTTTTGCGGTGAAGGACTGGAAAGAATAAAAAACGCCCTGCACAAAACGATGGGAATGATCTTGATGACCGGCCCCACCGGATCGGGCAAAACTACTACGCTTTATTCAATGGTTGACATCCTAAACGAACCGGGTGTTAACATTTCCACCGTTGAAGATCCGATTGAATACCAGATGCCGCGGGTCAATCAAACCCAGGTCAACGCCAAAATCGGCCTCACTTTCGCTTCGGGCCTGCGCACTCTTTTGCGCCAGGATCCCAACATCATTATGGTGGGGGAGATTCGCGACAACGAAACGGCCGCGCTGGCGATCAACGCCGCGCTCACCGGCCATCTGGTGCTTTCCACTTTGCATACCAATACCGCCGCGGGTGCGATTCCCCGTTTGATTGATATGAAGGCCGAACCGTTCTTGATTGCGTCCACGCTCAATATCATTATCGCCCAGCGGCTCATCCGCTGTTTGGCCGCGGGGAAAGAAGAATACCGGCTAAAAGACGCTGATCTGGAACATTTGAAAAATTATTGCGACACGGCCAGAATTTTGAAAATTTTAAAAGAGCAAAAAGCGGTTCCCGCGGCGGCGACCTGGAAAACGATCTCCTTTTGGCGGCCGCGCCCCGGCAAGGAATCCGCCGACGGCTACAAGGAAAGGATCGGCATCCACGAAGCATTGCCGGTGACGCCGGCGGTGAGGGAATTGATTGTCAAAAACGCGACGGCCGACGCAATCCAAGAAGCGGCGGTGAAAGAGGGAATGGTAACGATGTTTGAAGACGGATTTGTTAAAGCCGCCCAGGGGTTCACCTCCATTGAGGAAGTTTTGCGCGTCATTTCCGAATAGTTTGATTTTTTGCGGACTGCCCGGGGTAGTTTATTTTCAAAAAACGGCCTATAATTGATCTATGGAGGAAAAGAGAAAACAAAACTCGGAGCAGGATCGGAATTTGGGATATATTTCGCTTTCCACCGCCGCCAAATTATGCTCTTATTCAGAGCATTATTTGCGTTTGCGTTCCCGCCAGGGAAAACTCAAGTCCATCAAACTGGGTAAAAAATGGATGACTACGCGCGCGTGGCTTGATGATTACCAGCGGCAGGTTGGCGATTGGCGCGCCGCCGCCGAAAAGAAAAAAGCGGCCGGCGGCAAAGCCGCGCCGCCGCCGGAATTGGCAGAGGTGATTTTTTCGCGCAAGCCATCGGCTCCCTTGTCGCCGTTTTATCGCGCCGGTTTTTGCGCCGCGGAAGACGTTTCATTTGCGCCACCCAAACGCCGCTTGGCGGGATTCGGCGCCGGGCAGATTATGCCGCCGCCCCGGCCGTCAATCGCCGCCGGCGGGCAACCTTTCCGCTTCGGCGCGATCGCATCCGGGGCGCTGGCGGCATTGCTTTTTTTCGCGGCGGTTTCTCCCCGGGATTTTTCTCCGGCGATTAAATTTGATTTCAAGAATATCGGTCAAGCCAATGTGAGCCTTCCCGCCGCTCCGGCGGCGGAGAATGCGCCGGATTTTGCCGTTCGTTTGGCGCCTGATGCGCCGGCATGGCAAATCAAAGAAAATTCGCTTGAAGAATTGGTGAAAACGATTGCCGGATGGATGGAAAAGATCGCCGCCGGCGAGTATTAAGGCGTTTCCAAGGCGATCTAAAAGTACGATGCCTCAATTTAATTTTCGCGCAAAATCAATTGACGGGAAAGAAACCAAAGGCGTTCGCGATGCCGAAAGCGAATACCAGCTGGCGCGAATGTTGCGGCAGGAAGGGTATGTTCTTGTCAAGGCCGATGCCGAAGGCGCTTCCCGAAAGTGGCGTTTTTCGTTTTCCCGGCGCGCCGGCTTGAAAGAGAAGATATTTTTTTGCAAAAATCTGCAGGTAATGGTTTCCGCCGGCGTTTCCCTGCCGCGGGCAGTGGGGATTCTGGCCGACCAAAGCGACAATAAATCTTTTTCCAAAATATTGATTCAGCTTAAGGATGATCTGATTAAAGGAAATTCTTTTTCCGCGGCGCTGAGCGGGTATCCCGAAGTCTTTTCCGATTTTTTTTGCAGTATGGCCAAGGTCGGAGAAGAAACCGGCACGCTGGCCAATGTTTTGGAAATTTGCGCCCAGCAGATGGAAAAAGATTATGCGCTAAAATCAAAGATCAAGGGCGCGATGGTCTACCCGGCGGTGATTCTGACGGCAATGGTCGGTATCGGGATATTGATGCTGGCGACGGTGGTGCCGCAGTTAGCCGCGACTTTTGACGACCTCAAAGTCCAGCTTCCGGCGACCACCAGATTTATCATCGGTATGGGGAAATTCGCCGAGTCTTATTGGTGGGTGATCATTATCGCCGCCGCCGTGCTGGTTGGAATTTTCTCCCGCCTGCTTAAAACCACGGGCGGGAAAAAGGCGGTTGACGACGCATCATTGAAATTTCCGGCAATTGCGCCGATCGTGCGCAATGTCAATTCAGCTTACACTCTGCGCAATTTAAGCGCGTTGGTGGGGGCGGGAGTTTCTCTGCCGCGGGCGCTGGTGATCACCGCCGACACGGTGAGTAACGGCAATTATGCCCGCGCGCTCCTGGCGGTGGAGGCGCGCGTCAAAAAAGGGGAAAAATTTTCCGAAGCAATCAAAAATTTTGGCAATCTTTATCCGCCGACAATGAT
>DIWQ01000011.1 GCA_002423555.1 Patescibacteria group bacterium UBA6102 | reverse complement strand
TGCAATAAGGCACAATGGCGTGCCGCAAAAAGACAACGAGGTCACCAAGAAATTGGGTGATTTTTTGTTAAATTAAAAATGTAAATATCAAAAATTAAAATGACATTGAAAAATTCAAAATTATGAAATTCAACTTTTTTCATTTTGATTTTTTAACTTTACATTTAATATCGTGGAACATAAAGAAATGGTTGAGAAATGCAAAAAAGAAAATGTGAGATTGATTGATTTGAGGTTTTGCGATTTGCCCGGGGCGTGGCAACATTTTTCCGTGCCGCTCGGCCAATTTGAAGAAAAAATCTTTTCCGGCGGCATCGGCTTTGACGGCTCGTCAATCCGCGGATTCAAAAACATTGAAGAAAGCGACATGATCTTGATTCCCGACGCAAGGACTTTTGCCGTTGATCGCTTCGGCAAAGAACCGGTCGGCGGTTTGATTTGCGATGTCTGCGACCCGGAATCAAAAACCCGTTTTGAAAAAGACCCGCGGACAATCGCCCAAGCCGCGGAAAAGTTTTTGAAAGAAAGCGGCACCGCCGATGCGGCCTATTTTGGCCCGGAAGCGGAATTTTTCATTTTTGATCGCGTTGAATTCGCCAATGAACAAAACCGCGCATTTTACCAAATTGAATCCGGCGAAGCGAATTGGCCCGGCGGCGAAGGCGCCGGTTCGGGGCATAAAATCCGCAACAAGGAAGGTTATTTTCCCATGGCGCCCGCCGATCAAACAATGGATATCCGCCGCGAAATGGTCGCCGAATTGCAACAACTCGGCATTGAAGTGGAAAAAGAGCATCACGAAGTCGCCACCGCCGGACAGGCCGAAATTGACATTAAGTATGACACGCCGGCCGCGCAAGCCGACAAAATAATGATGTTCAAATACGCGGTCAAAAATGTCGCGCATCGTTTCGGTAAAACCGCCACTTTTATGCCCAAGCCGCTGTTCGGCGATAACGGTTCGGGAATGCACACCCATATTTCTCTTTGGAAAAACGGAAAAAATTTATTTTTTGATCAAAATGGCTATGCCGGTTTGAGCCAAACCGCACTTTGGTTCATCGGCGGATTGCTGGCGCACGGAAGATCGCTGATGGCGTTCTGCGCGCCGACGACCAATTCCTACAAACGGCTGGTGCCCGGATTTGAAGCGCCGACCAATCTTGCCTATTCGGCGCGCAATCGTTCCGCGGCAATCCGCGTGCCGATGTATGACAATTCTCCGTCGGCCAAAAGAATTGAGTTTCGCCCGCCCGACGCATCCGGCAATCCCTATCTGGCATTCGCGGCAATGTTGATGGCCGGCATTGACGGCATCAAAAACAAAACCGATCCGGGAGAGCCCGCCAACGGCGATATCTACAAAAACAACGGCGGCATCCCTCAGGTGCCGGCCTCGCTGGAAGAATCGCTGGCGGCGCTGGAAACAGATCACGAGTATTTGCTCGCCGGCGGCGTGTTCGGCGCGTCCCTGATTGACTGCTGGATAAGTTTCAAAAAAAATGAATGCGATTTCTGCCGCCTCAAGCCGACGCCCGCGGAATTTGAACTCTATTACGGTGTTTAGCGTATTTTGCGGGGGATTGTATTTTGAGGGTCTATCCCTCGCGCTTGTCCCGAGATAATCCGAGGGATAATCGCGAGCGGTTAGACCCTGGCAAAGAATTGCAAGCACAAAATTAAAAGGGTCTATCCCTCGCAGTAACGAGGGTTAGACCCCCTTTAATTTTAGATCTGGAAAGGAGTTGCCGCAAACATATTTGCTTAAATTTTTGAAAGTTTGTAAAATATAATCAAAAGAAATATAATTATTATGCGGTCTCATAATAATTAACAATGCCGCAGTAAGCGGCGATATAAAAAAATGAATTACCAAAATTCAAAAGGTGTTGTTTCAATAATCATCTTGGCGGCGGTCGCCATCGCCGGAGTGGTCTTGGTTGATTATCTTTCCCGTATCAATGAAAGAATTTCCCGCTTGGAACAAGCAAACCCCGCCGCCGCTTTGTTGAGTCCGGCGGAAACGGCTAACGGCGGCAACACCGGCACCCAAGGAATTGCGGGCGGAATCAAGGCCGGAGAGGAGCCCGCCGGAGAAGTCATCGTTCCCGATGATTCGGTGATGGTTAGCGGAGAAATAATCAAGGTCGAAAACGGCGCAATCGGCATCGTAATGACACCGGACAAAGAAGACTATGATTTTGTCGCGCTTGTCAATGAAAACACATCGGTGAACAAGCAAAAAGACGCCGCCGATCAAAATGCGGTTCCGGCGGAAATTTCCGAAATAAAAGTCGGTGATTTCGCGGTCATTGAGAGCGCCGGACAAATCGGCGATGACAACAAATTTACGGCAAGAAAAATAAATTTTTTTGAAATGCCCGAAGATCAGCCGCAAAGCCAACAATAATCAAAAAAAGTTTCCGCGATTTTTTTCAAGCCTTAAATCACAAAACCGTTAAATTCAAATGCTGTTGGAGGGGTCTAACCGCTCGCGATTACGCGAGGGATAGACCCCAAAACACAAGGCGCTTCGTAGTTCAAAACTTGAAGCAAATCAATAATTACAACGTTTATGAAAAAATTCAAAGTTCAAAGCGTTTCCAAAATTATCCCGCTCACATTAAGCGTGGTAATAATCTCGGTGATGATGTGCCTGTCAATTATGGCCTGGAACCCGCCCGAGCAAACTCCGCCCGGCGGCAACGCCAAAGCACCAATAAACGTCGGCGACGCCCCGCAAGGAAAATTGGGCAATCTGGGCATCGGTACCGCCAGCCCCGGAGCAAAGCTTGATATCGCGGATAACGGCACCGCCGCCGGCGCACAATTTTTGAGAATCGGCGACGACGCTTTTTTAACCGACATTGATATCGCCCACACGTTGGGAATTTACAGCCAGGGAGATAACACGATCGCCAGCATAAAGCTCGGCAGTAACGGCGGTGTTATTTCCGGCCGCAACAACAACATCGGCATCGGGACAACGGAACCCTCCGTAAAATTGGATGTTCGTGGCGATGTGCGCGCCAACTCGTTACTAATCAATGGTAATGGCACCCTTACTAATGGCTCAATTTATAGTGATTCCAATTGGGGTATGCTGTTCACACCAAAAGTCGCGGGGAATATTGCTGCTTTCAATTTTATTAATTTTGGCGGAAGCTCACATTTGTTAACAATCTTAAATAACGGCAATGTCGGCATCGGGACAACCACGCCGGGCGCGAAACTTGATATAAACGGCAACGCCATCGCCCGCGGCGAACTTCAATCCACCATGGGAAGCGGATTGGCCCAGTTGCGCATGGTTGCGGGAAATTACGGCGCGATGCTTCGTAATGATGGCGTCAACACTTACTTTTTGTTGACCAATTCCGGCGACCAGTATGGCGCTTGGAACTCATTGCGGCCGCTCTATATCAATAACACAAGCGGCAATGTGAGTGTTGGCACAAAACTCTGTTTGGGGGGTGTGTGTTGTTCCACTTGGGAAGAATGTATGGGTGGTGGCGGTCCATTTATACCCGTGGGAGGATGCACCGCCACGTTACCCGCCGGCAACAAAAAAATATTCGTGACCAGCGTGACTTATGATGATTATCTTGTACATACCCCGAATCTCCAGTCAACAATGGTTAATGCCGATAACGCCTGCCAAGCGCGCGCGGCGGCGGCCGGACTCACCGGGACATACAAAGCGCTGATGTATGAGACTGCCTGTAGCCAAGGAACAAGTAATTGCAACCTAATAAATATTGCGCGCCGACCTCACGATATTCTGCCATCAGCGGCATTGTGGAACGGAGAAAAAATCGGCACAACCACCAATTGCGAATGGCATTTGGTAGCAACCGATCCCAGCGATATGTTCTCGGCTGATGCCAGCGGCAATTATTTGCAAAATCCGATAGAATTTAACGAACTCGGACAACCAACCAATGTGCAAGTATTCACTAATTTTCAGCCCACCGGTAGCGGCTCCTATAACACTGCCAATACTTGCTTTGCATCCAATACTTGCCATTATTACTGGGACGGATGTTACTACGGCCAAAGCACCAGCAAAAATCAAAATTGGGCCGGAACATACTCTGGCCATTGGAACCCCGGGGAAGTCGGTCAACCTAGTAGTTGCCCCGCAGTCTGCGATACAGTAAAAAGAGCGCTCTATTGCGTGGAACAATAATGGCTTTGCTTCGTAGTTGATTTCAAAAAAAAGAACCCTGCGGGGTTCTTTTTTTTTGAAATCATTTATTCGTAGCGGTATTTGATGCCGCTACGCTCCTAAAAATATTTATTTCGTAATTCAGAGTGTGAAAGCTGACTAACGGCGAAGGGCCGCCGAGATTCTTTGTCCGGCGGTGATGTTGGCCAGCATGGCCGATACCGCGATGATAACGGCGGCCAAATAATAATTGCCCCAAATCATTGCCGCCAAGATCAGAAAATAAGCGGCCAATCTTTCGCCGCGCGACATCAATCCCCCTTTCAATTCGGCATCGCACAATCCCTTTTCCTTGGCGGCGGCTTTGGCGTAGGTGGTCATCGTTGAACCGAAGAGCGCCAGAAATATCCATGCGGCGACTGGCAGATAAAAATCGGGCAATTGGCAAAACAACAATCCGAAAAGCAAAATTGCTTCCACATAGCGGTCGGCAATCGTGTCCCAATAGGCTCCCCGCTTCGTGGCCAGGCCCCTTTTGCGCGCCACCGCGCCGTCAACAAAATCCAAACCGGCGGCCGCGACAAACAGTGCCAGGGCGGCAACATAATGGCCAGCAATAATCAGATAAAGCATTGCCAACGCGGACGCAATTGAAAGCGAAGTATATTGATTGGGGGTGAACGGCAAAGCCGCGAAAACATTCGCGGTTTTGTTTTCAATGCCTCCAAACCAGTTTCGATGTAAATCCAACACAACAGATAATCTCAATTCTCAAACCTCCAGCATCCAAAACGATTTCCAATGGGACATCGCGCGTCCATTTTTAAATTGGAAATTTAATAATTTATTGGAAACTGAAAATTGAAAATTGAAAATTTTTTAATCAGCGGTCGCGCTTGCCGGCGATGAACTCTTCCACCATTTCATAGGCTTGAGAGTCGTCAAACTGCATCGGCGGATGTTTCATAAAATAAGACGACGGACTGGTGAGCGGGCCGCCGATTCCCCGATCTTTGGCTAATTTGACCATCCGGAGAGCGTCAATCACCACACCGGCGGAATTGGGCGAATCCTCCACCGACAGGCGCAACTCAATTTCCACCGGAATGTCGCCGAATTTTCGGCCTTCCATTCTGATGAAACAAATCTTATTGTCCTTTAAAAACGGCACCCAATCCGACGGCCCGATGTGCAGATTGTCATAACTTAATCTTTTGTTCAATTGCGATTCCACGCTTTCGGTTTTGGAGATTTTTTTTGATTTCAGGCGGTCGCGCGACAACATATTCAAAAAGTCGGTATTGCCGCCGAAATTAAGCTGATAGGAGCGGTCAACGATTACGCCGCGGTTGGCAAACAGTTTGGTCAAAGTGCGGTGCACGATCGTGGCGCCGATTTGCGATTTGATGTCGTCGCCGACGCAGGGAATGTTTTTTTCTTTGAATTTGGCCGCCCACTTTTCATCGGAAACGATAAATATCGGCATACAATTCACAAACCCGCAGTCGGCATCCAGCGCGGCTTGCGCGTAATATTCCGCGGCCTTTTGCGATCCCACCGGCATATAACTCACCAAAACGTCAGCCTTGGCTTTTTTCAGTTCTTCGGCGACATTAACCGGTTTTTCATCCGCAACAATAAACGATTGTTCTTCGGGATAATCCCGCATATGGTCGGCCACCCCGTCCAACACCGGCCCCATCTGGACCTTTACCCCGGTTTCAGGGATGTCTTTGCAAAAAATTTTGGTGCAGTTGGGTTTTTCAAAAATAGCCGCGGAAACATCCTTGCCCACTTTGCGCCGGTCAATGTCAAACGCCGCCGCGATCTGAATGTCGCGCGGCGCGTAATCGCCGATCACGTTGTGCATCAGCCCCGGCACCGGCTCGTCATCCTTGCCGATGTATTTGTAATAGGTTATCCCCTGCACCAGGCTGGAACAGCAGTTCCCCACGCCGGCCACCGCCAACCGGATATTCTTCCTCTCCGCGTTTTTGTTTTCTTGCATATTTTTGTTATTATTAACAATAGAAAACTTTGTTTTACGTTATAGAACTATTTTACCATCGTAAAATACAATGTCAAATTCCATAAAAAACCGCTCACTGCATCTAAAATTAAAGGGGTCTATCCCTCGTTAATGCGAGGGTTAGTCCCTTACCAGCAAGCGATTATCCGCTGGAGATCAACCAACTTTCGGCTTTAATTTTTTACTTTTTCATTTTTAATTTTTAATTATTTCTATGCTCCCCGTCCAACGTCTGGAAAAATCAAATACCAAAGAAAATCTTTGGCTTTATATCCTGGCGCTTTTAGAAAAAACTCCGCGCTACGGCTGGGAGATTCCGGCGCTGATTGAAAAGAAATTCGGCTTCCGGCCGGGAAAAATCACTCCCTACCGGGTGTTTTACCGCCTGCAAGCCGACGGATTCGTAAGAAGCAAAACGGCAGATCGCCGGCGCATCTATGAAATCACCGAAAAGGGCAAAAAGGAACTGGCCGCCGCCAAATTATTCTATA
>DIWQ01000021.1 GCA_002423555.1 Patescibacteria group bacterium UBA6102 | reverse complement strand
TTGAGCCGGTTGTTGCGGTTGATCACGCGGCGATATAAATCATTCAAATCGGAACTGGCATACCGGCCGCCGTCCAGCTGGACGATCGGACGCAAATCCGCGGGCAAAACCGGCAGGGCGGTGATCAGCATCCACTCCGGGCGGATGCCGGCCTGATGCATTCCCTGCAAAAGCTTCAGGCGGATGTAAATTTTTCTTTTTTCTTCGGGAGTCGCGGTTTCCAGCTGGACTTTCAGGTTCTTGACCAACTCGGCCAGATCAATCTTTTCGCACAGCTTGCGGACGGTTTCCGCGCCGGTGCCGGCCGAAAAACATTGCCCGTATTTGAGCGACAAATTGCGGTATTCGGCTTCCGAAATCACCCGCATAAATTCAATGGACGCCAATTCCGATTTGGCGCGGTCGCGCGCATCGCGCAGTTCGTCAAGGATCGCCTGCAAAGCCTTTTGCGTTTCTTTGTCGCTTTTTTTCGCGTTCGGATTTTGGGATTCAAAAAGCCGTTTTTGCGTTTTGGTCTTTTCGTTGAATTCCGCGTCAATCTCGGCGGCGATCTTTTCTTTTTCCGCGTTATCCGCCGAAATAATGATGTAGGCGGCAAAATAGATCACCTTTTCCAGCGCCAGCATCGGCAAATTCAGAACCTGGCCGATGCGCGAGGGCACTCCCCGCAAAAACCAGATGTGCGACACCGGGCAGGCCAGCTTAATGTGGCCCATCCGCTCGCGGCGCACGCTGGACTTGGTCACTTCCACGCCGCAGCGATCGCAAACGATGCCCTTGTAGCGCACCCGCTTGTATTTGCCGCAATAACATTCATAGTCCCGCTCCGGCCCGAAAATGCGCTCGCAAAACAAGCCGTCCTTTTCCGGCCGCTGGGTGCGGTAATTGATGGTTTCGGGCTTGGTGATCTCGCCGTGGGACCAGGAAACGACTTCCTCGGGAGACGCCAGCTTGATCCGAATTGATTCTAAATCTTCTACGCGCATAAAATTTAAAAAATCCAAAGCTCAAATGTCAAATGCCAAATCAAATCCAAAATTTAAAATTAAAATTTTAAAATTGAATTCATTTTGACATTAGGATTTTAGTCATTTGTTTGACATTTGGATTTTGACATTAGGATTTTTTGACTTTATTGGTTGTTTTTTTCTTTTACTTCCACGCTCAATCCCAGCGATTTCAATTCGCTCACCAAAAGGTTGAACGACGCCGGAATGTTGGGATGGCGAATGTCTTCGCCGCGCAAAATGGTTTCATAGGTTGCCGCCCTGCCGGCGATATCGTCGGATTTGATGGTGAGCATTTCCTGCAAAGTGTGCGCCGCGCCATATCCTTCCAGCGCCCAGACCTCCATTTCTCCGAACCGCTGTCCCCCGAACTGCGCCTTGCCTCCCAGCGGCTGTTGGGTGATCAGCGAATACGGCCCGATACTGCGCGTGTGGATCTTGTCTTCCACCATATGCACCAGCTTCATCATATAGATATAGCCCACGGTGATCTTGCCCGGGAACGGCAATCCCGACCGGCCGTCAAAAAGCTTTTCTTTGCCGTCTTCGGAAAGGCCGGCCTTTTTCAATTCCGCTTTGATGTCGGCTTCGGTCGCGCCCGAAAGCGACGGCGTCACCGCGTGATAGCCGAGTTTGTGCGCCGCATAGCCGAAATGAGTTTCCAAAATCTGCCCCAGGTTCATGCGCGACGCCACGCTCATGGGATTGAGCACGATGTCCACGGGCGTGCCGTCTTCCAAAAACGGCATCTCTTCCACCGGCAAAATGCGCGAAATCACGCCCTTGTTGCCGTGCCGGCCGGCCAGTTTGTCGCCGGCGCGCACCTTGCGCAATTCCGCCACCTCAATCTCAATGCGCTTGATCACGCCCGGATCAAGCTTGTGCCCCTGCTCGCGCGAGAAAATCTTCACGCCGACGACGCGTCCCCGCTTGCCGTGTTCCATCACCAGCGAAGTGTCTTTGACATCTTTGGCTTTTTCGCCGAAAATTGAGCGCAGGAGCCGCTCTTCGGCGGTGAGCTCCTGTTCTCCTTTGGGGGAGATTTTTCCCACCAGAATGTCGTTGGGTTTGATCTCCGCCCCCACGCGCACAACGCCTTCTTCGTCCAAGTCTTTCAATTTCTCTTCGGAAACATTGGGGATGTCATAGGTGGTGGTTTCCGGCCCCAGTTTGGTTTCGCGCACGTCGCAGGCGAAATTTTCCATATGGATGGTGGTGAATTTATCATCCGCCACCAAGCGTTCGGAGAGCAAGATCGCGTCCTCAAAATTGCCGCCGCGCCAGGAAGTGAACGCCACCAGCACGTTGTGCCCCAGCGCCAGATGGCCGTCGGCGATGCCGCCGCCGTCGCAAAGCGCGTCGCCTTTCTTGACTTTTTGTCCTTTTTTCACCGCCGCTTTCTGATGGAAGCAGGTGTATTGGTTGGTGCGCAAAAAAGTGCGCAAATAATAAGTTTTTTCACCCAGTTCTTTGTCGTCGTATTTGACGGCGATGTGCCGCCCGTCCACTTCGGTAACCGCGCCCGCGCCTTCGGCCGGCAGAATATGCCCCGAATCGCGCGCGATCCGCTCCTCACTGCCGGTCATCACCAGCGGCGGTTCGGGCAGTAGCAGGGGCGTTGACTGGCGCTGCATATTGGAACCCATCAGCGCGCGGTTGGCGTCGTCGTTCTGCAAAAACGGAATCAGCGACGTGCCCACCGAAAGGATCTGCTGGGGGGAAACGTCAATGTAGTCAATTTCTTCGCGGGCGCAAATGCCCGGCTCTCCTTTGATGCGCGCCTCCAATTTTTTGGGAATGATGTTGTTGTTCTCGTCCAGCGGCGCGATCGCCGTGGCAATGTTGTATTTCTCTTCCTCGTCGGCGGTCATATAGACCAGTTTGTCGGTCACTTTGTTTTTTTTCACCTCAAAATAGGGAGTTTCCAAAAATCCGAAATCGTTGATCTTGGTATATGACGCCAAATAGCCCACCAGGCCGACGTTCGCGCCTTCGGGAGTTTGGATCGGGCAAATCCGGCCGTAGTGGGAGGGTTGCACGTCGCGCACTTCAAATCCCGCGCGCTCGCGCGTGAGCCCGCCGGGGCCGGTGGCCGCCAGGCGGCGTTTGTGCTCCAGCTCGGAAAGCGGATTTTCATTGTCCATAAATTGCGACAGTTGCGACGACGAGAAAAATTCCTTGATCACCGCCATCACCGGCCGGGGATTGATCAATTGCAGGGGCGACAGCTCCAAAACGTCCAGCGTTGACATCCGGTCCTTGATGATGCGCTCCATCCTCATAAAGCCCAGCCGCAGGCGGTTCACCAGCAGTTCGTTGAGCGTGCGCACGCGGCGGTTGCCCAAATGGTCAATTTCGTCGGGTTTGGCGGCCGGATCGTTGTTGAGGCGAATGATTTCTCTGATTACCGCCACGATGTCGTCCACCGTCATCACGCGATCCTTCATTTCCACCACGTCGTTTTTCTTGTCCTTGGGCTTCAATTGCGGCAGGCGTTTCCACATTTTCCAGCGCCCGACTTTGGAAAGATCATATCTTTCAAAATTGAAAAACATATTCCAGATCAGTTCCTTGGCGGTGTCGGCGGTGGTCAGATCGCCCGGGCGCAAACGCTGATAGATTTCCACCAGCGCCTCGGCCTGGTTGTGCGTGGGATCTTTTTTGATGGTTTCTTCAATGAAATCAACTTCGCCGTTGTTGACGTCGGCAAACAGTTCCTTGATCGCGTTGTCGTTGTCAATGCCGAACGCCCGCAAAAGCGTGGTCGCCGGCACGCGCCGCTTGCGGTCAATTTTCACACCGATAAAGCCCGTGTGGGCGGTTTCAAATTCCAGCCACGAGCCGCGGTTGGGAATGATCTTGGTGCCGAAAAAATTCTTGCCGCCGATGTTTTGGGCGGAGAAAAACACGCCCGCCGAGCGGATTAATTGCGAGATGCAAACCCGCTCCACGCCGTTGATCACAAACGTGCCCCTTTCGGTCATCAACGGAAAATCGCACAGAAATATCTCCTGCGTTTTGGTTTCTTTGGTCTTCAGATTCACCAGCCGCGTTTTGACCCGCACCGGCGATTCATAGGAATCGTTGTTCAAGCGCGCGTCCAGATCGTTCTTGTGTTTGGGCTTGTCCAGCTTGAAATCGTCAATCCAAAGCTCCATTTCCTTGCCGGTGTAGTCGCGGATGGGCGAGATCTCGGTGAACAATTCCCGCAAATCGTTGCCCCAGAACATATCCCAGCTCTCTTTTTGCAACACCAGCAAATACGGCAGCGGCAAAGAAACTTTTGCCTTGCCGAAATTTTTTGTTTTAAGGGCCATATAACTTAAATTAAAAATTAAAAAATCAAAGTTAAAAATCAAGGAAATACATCGTTAAAATTTTGCAAAGCAAAATTTTAACTCCAAAATTTTTCATTTTGATTTTTCAATTTTAATTTTGGAGGTTGGCGCGGCAAAAAAGCAAAAAAACCCTCTTTGGTTTTTCAGGGCATATTTTGCTTAAAATTATGAATCAACGGCAATCAAGGCAAAAAAAATGAGTTAGCTCTCCCACAAGCATTGATATTAGCAAACATTTCCCAATCTGTCAAATCCACGGGGTCGTTCGGGGTCAAGGGGGGTCGTTCCACGGGGTCGTTCCCTTTTGTAATCAAAAGGGTGCGACCCCTTTAAAAAGTATTATTTATCATTTATCATTTATCATTTGATGCCCGCAATCAGTCCCCGGCCGGTTTTTTGGCAATCTCGGACAGGACAAATTCCTTGATTCTTTGCGCCGCCGCGTAGGCGTCTTCGGCCTCCTTCCACGATAATTCCGCCATTTCCCCCGGGTAGCGGTCAATGATATACAGCCGGCTCAATCTGCGCAATTCTTCGTCAAAGACCAAAATGTTTTCCGCCGAAGGAGCAATCAGCGAAGCAATCCTTAACAAGTCATGAATCTTGGGATATCCCTGTTTATGAAAAACCAACAATCCTTTCATATATTTTTCCGCCATTTGTTGCGCCAAAAAACCCACCCAATTGGATGTTCCGTCTCGGTGTTTTAATATTGACTTAATATTCAACTCGTCTTCATCGGCCTTCTTCACCCATTCCTGCCACAATTGATCCGCGGGAAGTTTATCTGGCATATAATAATTTACCTTTATCAATAATATCAATCACAAACGGGTCCTGCATTTTTTTCCTCTTGTCCACCTGCTCCGGGGTATAAACCAATAAATCCATCGCAAACTCCCGCGGGAAAAAAAGCTTGTCAACATCCTCCATCCGCTTTAACATCGGATCATCGGTTTTTTTGATGATAAAAAGATCAAGATCGCTGTCTTCGTGCGGATGCCCCCACGCGTAAGAACCGAAAAGAATGATCTTTTCGGGTTTGTATTCGCGGGCGATCTTGTCGGCGATTGCCTGTATTTTTCGCTTGGTTTCTTCTTTCACCATATCTTCATCCTACCAAAACCCAAATCCCCGTCAACCTCTCAGAAGATCTGTGCAAAAATCAGAGGGTTAGACCCTCTGAAAAAATGGAATTGACACATTTTGTTTAAGATTTATAATGAAGCCGATGATAAAAACAGCGCCATGAAACTCTATATTGCCGAATACATTGAAAATATCCTGCGCAAGGCTGAATATGAATATGACCAAGAAACCAAAAGCTGGTGCGCCAGCGCGGACGATTTGCCCGGCGCCTACGCTCAAGCAGGCTCCGTTGAAGAAGCCAGGGAACAATTAACCGAAGTGATTGAAGATTACATTTTAACCAGCTGACCGCAATTTAAAAACTCAACCATCCGATAATTCCCCGCCCCCGCGGGGCTTTTTTTAGTATTTTGGAAAAGTCTGCCCCCTGTATTTCCCCGGAGTCGTTCCCCGGGGTCAAAGGGGTCGTTCCCTTTTGTACTCAAAAGGGTGCGACCCCTTTAAAGCATTTGTATGCTACAAAAATCAGAGGGTTAGACCCTCTGAAAAAAAGGGTCTATCCCTCGCGCTTGTCCCGAGGTAATCCGAGGGACAAGCGCGAGCGGTTAGACCCTGGCAAAAGAATTTTAAAACCCAGTGAGCGGTTACCGGCCGCCCGCCGCGCCCAAAGCGAAGATTAACCTTCGTTACGGAAAAATTCCGTGCGCTCAAGCGTTGTTCCAATCATTTTGATTGATCCCGGCTTGCTTTAAAATTTCCTTCAAAAGGGGAACTCCGATAACATCCTCCTTGTGGGGCGATGGAATGCTCACTTTCAATTCGCCTTTTTTCACAAAGCAATGCCGGCCGCCGGAAATCGGCCCCTCAAATCCAAGTTTTTGAAACTTCTTGATTAGGACTCGGCGTGAAACCGGATTGAGGCGGCTAGGCATATTGTTCCGTCATGAGTTGCTTTGTTTTGGTTTTTGGCATCGCCAATCCGGGGATTGAATCGCCGTCGGACAATTTCAACAAAATCCATTCCTCCAAAACTTCTTGCAACTCCCGGCGGCAATCTTCCAAATTTTTCGCATTGGCCCAGACTCCTTTCGCCCCGGGAATTTCACCAAAAAAAGTCCCATCCTCCAGAATTTTATAGCTCGCCTTCTTCAATTGCTGTTTAATGTATTGAGTGATCATATTTGCATAATACAGCCGATCCGCAAAAAAGCAAACCATCCAAAGCGAAGGTCTAACCTTCGTTAATGCGAAGGTTAGACCTTCGCGAGCCTCGCATAGGGTCGTTCCACGGGGTCAACGGGGTCGTTCCACGGGGTCGTTCCCTTTTGTAATCAAAAGGGTGCGACCCCTTTAAAGCATTCTATTTCAAATGTGTGGCAACTCCTGCATTGTAATCCTGCATTATCTGCTCCGCCGTCCGCGCGTAGTTATAGACCTTCACCTCGTCAATAAATCCGTCAAACCAACTGTAATCGTCGCTTCTTGTACCAATTTTTACCATCTGCGTTGATGATGTTATGTCGTTGGTATAATTCCACTCCGAAATATATTTGCCGTTAACATAAAATTTTACTTTTTTCTGATCTGTATCTCGTGAAACAGAAACATAGTACCAATTATTTGAAGATAACCCGGCATTCAAACTATCTGACGCATAATAACTGCCGTCTCCATGATAAAATCTGAGTTCGCTATTGTGAGTTCCAAATGTATATTCCTTAGTATAATTTTTTGAAACTATCCAATGATAGCCGGAGGTGGAATTTAATTTTATCCATGCAGAAATTGTCAGATCGCCGGTCAACGCCAAATTACCACCAGGACAACTCACAGAATCGTCCGTGCCGTCAAAGCTCAAGGCACTGCCGTGCTTGCCTTCCACCCAAGTCGGGCCGTTGGTCAAAACCCCGGTGTTGTTGTTCCCCGAAACATCAAACGCCCGCGTCCCTTCCCCCTCATCAAACGCCCAATACCCCACCGGCTTCCCCTGATTATAATGATACCTCACCTCCTCGGCACTCAACGCCCGATTATAGATTTTCACCCCGTCAAGTGCTGCATCTGTCCCTGGATACGCAATTTCTAAATTATCTGCAGTATTTTCCATGGAAACATATGTACCCGATGATCCTGCTGGAGTACCACCATTATAAAGTTTTCCGTCTAAATAAAATTTTATTCCGCTAGATAACGCACTACCATCATAAGTAACGATTAGATGTATCCATTCACCTTTTTTGTATGTATTTACAAGATAAATAGCATCTCTGGCCAAAATACCGCCAGTACTACGATCATAAAGATAAAGCCTTAGCCAATTATTATTAGTTAAAGCATATTCGTTGTTTTTTTGGGCAATCAGTAATGAGTGGCCCGCTCCAATCACGTCATACCTCACCCAGCTTTCTATACTAAACCCACTATCGGCAACGCCGTTCCCAAAAGTTAAACTGTCGCTATCGGCAACACTCACATAGTCATCTTTGCCGTCAAATTGCAGGGCGCCGCCGGATTTGCCTTTGGTCCATTTGGGGCCGTTAGTGAGGGTGCCGTGATTGTTGTTGCCCGACTTATCATTTATCATTGATCCGCTTCCTTCGTCCATATCCCAATGGCCGGCCAGGCCATAATCCATACAGCCGGCCGGGTCCTCACTGCAAGTCTTGCCGCTGGGCCCCAAATGCGTTGCCAGCCCGGCATTGTAATCCAGCCGAATCTCCTCCTCTGTCCGCGCATAGTCATAAATCTTCACCTCATCAATCTGGCCATTGAAATAATTAGTGCTCGCCATTGAACCAACATAAAGACTGCCGCTTGTTGACTTCATATCATAATCGCGGCTTGCCGTGCCCCAATATTTACCATCAACATAAAAAACAACATCCGGCCGGCTGTAGGTAACCGCCACATAGTGCCAATCGCTGTCAACAATCGCATTGCTATTACTTGAGACCGCACGCCATACACCACCGCTATCCTGAGCTTGAAAATATAGCGCCCTATCGGTGTAATGCGTCATAAAACTATACCCTCCCGTAGTTTTATAAACAATATCGTTTCTGATATCGGGATTGTTCTTTTTAATCCACGCTCCAATGGTAATATCGGCCACAATACCCAAAGAATCATTATGAGGCACAATCGCGTAATCATTACTTCCGTCAAAGCTCAAGGCACTGCCGTGCTTGCCTTGAGTCCAGGTGGCGCCCGAAATCGTGCCATCGTTGCCGTTGCCCGATTTGTCATTGATCTTTAATCCCGACCCCTCATCCATATCCCAATAAGCCACCGGCCCGCCGTGGTTGTAATGATACCTCACCTCCTCCGCCGTCAAAACTCTATTATAAATCCGTGCTTCATCAACCCGATTCTTCTTTCCTAATGTTCCGTTACCAAGATGAACATTATTAGCACTAATATTAAGGCTATAGGCAGACAATCCCGAAAGCACTACCGGGGCGACTTCGTTGCCATCAATATAGAACCTTATTGTTCTGTCCAACGAAGAATATGTGGTTACCAAATGATACCACTGGTTGGAATTTACACCGGTTGAAGTACTATGCCGCCAAGCTCCGTCTATCCAAAAAGCCGACATCACTCTTAACTCCCCCCAGGTATCATAAAGCAAATAACTGCTTTCTTTTGCTATAAAACCCAAATCCGAATTTTTACTACCCGTATAGTCCATAAAAACCCATGCCTCAAGAGTAATGCTGTCTGTAATGTTCAAACTACTGCCATTCCCCGCATCCACATAATCATCCTTGCCGTCAAATTGCAGGGCGGTGCCGGATTTGCCTTTGGTCCACTGGGGGCCGTTGGCAAGGGTGCCGTGGTTGTTGTTGCCCGACTTATCATTGATCACCGACCCGCTTCCCTCATCCATATCCCAATGGCCGGCCAGGCCAAAATCCATACAGCCGGCCGGATCCTCACTGCAAGTCTTGCCGCTGGGCCCCAAATGCGTGGCCACCCCGGCATTGTAATCCAGCCGTATCTCCTCCTCTGTCCGCGCGTAATCATAAATCTTCACCTCGTCAATCTCGCAATTAACAAAAGTTGACGCGCCGCTTTTGCCGACTTGCACCGTACTACCGGAAACATAGACCGGATAGGAGGTTGGCGTTCCCGGCGCGCCGTTGACATAATAGGTTCCGTTATTATTAACAACGTGCTCCCAATTTGCGCCATTTTTCACCCACAAGGAATAGGCGGTTTTGGTTTGAGAAACCGTTGCTTGCGCATAATCATCCGTGCCGTCAAAGCTCAAGGCCGAGCCGTATTTTCCCTGCGTCCAAGTCGCGCCCGAAATCGTGCCATCGTTGCCGTTGCCCGATTTGTCGTTCAACACTGTACCGCTTCCTTCATCCATATCCCAATACGCCACCGGCCCCCCATGATTGTAGTGATACCGCACTTCTTCTTCGCTCAACGCCCGATTATAAATGCGCAATTCATCAATTTGTCCATTGAAATAGGCATAATTCCTGTCATATGGACGACCTATTGAAAATGCGCCCGTGCCCGTATCTCCATTTTCAGAAGAAATATCATTTGATTTTACCTGATTGCCGTCAATGTATATATAAGCTAAACCATCTCTATCGGCAATTGCCATAACATGATGCCACTTATTATCATTATATTGAGCTGTTGTAATAGTATCAACATAATTTCCTCCTGCATCGCTTACTCTTAATCTTATATTATTCCCTTGAACATCGAGCCAATATCCAGCCGTTATTATGTCGCAATATTTTCCAGCTACTATGTGATAAGAAGGATTATTTGAATATTTAATCCAAGTTTCAATCGTAAAATCCTGATTGGCTCCCATATTCAAATTTGTATTGCTTGCAACGCTTACATAATCATCCTTGCCGTCGAATTGCAGGGCGCCGCCGCTCTTGCCCTGCGTCCACTTTGGGCCGTTGGTGAGGGTGCCGTGGTTGTTGTTGCCGCTGGCGTCGCGGGCGATGGTGCCGCCGCCTTCATCAAAACTCCAATATCCCACCAGCCCCCGCGTCATCGTGTCCTCGGGAATCGCCGCCCCGCCCCCAAAAAACCCGTTAAGCGCCAGCGTCCCGCCGGTGGCCGCCAACGCCAAGACGCCGACGGCAATCAATAATTTATAATTGATAATTAGTTTTTTGCCGAAGATTGATAATTTATAATTGATCCGTTTTTTGGATAATTTATCATTGATAATTGATAAATGATTATTTTGGGATAACTTATTGCTGATAATTGATAAATGATTACTGATAAATGATAATTTGGCGCCAAAAAAACCGGCGGCGTTGCCGCGTTTTTTGGATTTGAACCCGAATTTTGGAATTTTGAATTGCATTTTCCCTTGCCGATTATCACCGATAATTGATAATTGATCAATGATAATTTATCATTTATCACTTATCAATTATTATATTTATCAATTATCACTTATCAATTATTAATTATCAATTATTATTTATTATTTATCGCTTATCGCTTATCACCAACTCCTGCCCTTCCACTTCGCCTGCTCGCCTTTGACGATTTTGATCACCTTATTAATTTCCACCGCCAGCTCTTCCAGCATTTTTTGCATTTCTTGGTATAGATCATCGCTGGCCAATGATCGCTTGCGCGTTTTCTCCAGCCACAGCTTGCATTCATACAGGGATCCGCGCGCGTAATACAGAAACACGCGATATTCGCCGAAAAAATACCGGCCGTAGCCCTCGGCAATGTTGGCGGCAATGGAATCGGCCGCGCGCACGAATTGATCGCCCAGTGTTTTCTTTTCAAAGAAATTCCATTTGACAATCAAATCCCAAACTTGATCGGAAAAATCATCGGCAAGGCGGTAGATTGACAGTTCTTCCAGCAGTTTTGATTTTCTTGATTGATCATTGATAATTGATAACTGATCATTGGCGGCTTTCTCGATATAATATTTTCCCCAGTCTATCGTGCCGTCGGCGGTGCGGTAATTTTCATATTCGTCTCCCATAATTTATAACTTATAATTGATAATTTTATCATTAATAATTAATAATTTATCAATGATAATTTATCAATTATCACTTATCAATTATCATTTATCACTTATCAATTATCACTTATCAATTATCAATTATCAGTTATCAGTTATCAGTTATCAGTTATCAGTTATCAGTTTTCCGGCTCTGACTCGGGTTCGGGTTCTGGCGCCGGTTCGGGCGCAGAGTCGGGCTCGGGTTCGGGGGCGGCGGGTTCAGAAGATTCAGGAGATTCAGAGGGTTCAGAAGATTCAGAAGACGCGGAGGGCTCGGATGGTTCAGAAGATTCAGAAGGTTCAGGGGATTCAGGGATTTCAGACGGTTCAGGAATTTCGGAAGTTTCAGAGGGTTCTGCCGGTCCGGATTCCGGAATAATCGCTTCTTCGGTGGTGGTGTCATTGATGGACGGCGGCTGGTTATTGGGCTCATTTATCAATGATAAGTTATTATTCCCGCCTCCGCCTCCGCCGCCGGTGCCAGTGCTTGGTGGTTGATTGCCCGAATCATTTATCAATGATAAATTATCATTCCCTTCATCCGCGATTTCTTCCGGCGCGTCGGGAGACGCCACGGTTAATTCCACCGGCGCGGGTTTGACCACCGGGTCATAGCCGGGCAAGATTGCGTTCTTGGCATCCAAAACCAAGCCGATCAAACCGGTATATTCCGCGGCGCGGGCGATTTGCGTGGGTCCTTTTTTTGTTTCGGCGGCTTGAACCTGCTTTAAATAGTTTTGCTCGTTTTGCGCGACCTGCACCAGCTGTTCCTGAACATAGAGGCCAAGATCCTTGCCGGCCAGCGACAATTTGTCAATCGTCATTGACGACCGGCGCTGGGCCTCTTGCCAGATATTGTCTTGAATTTCCAGCGTCCGGAAAGAATAATCCACATAGTAGCTGTTTTCGTCTTCGGCGACATCATTGATTTTAATCTCAAAATCAAAATTATCCAGATCGGCGGCCAGAATCGCAGAATTGTCAACGCCGGTTTGAGAGACGATTTCTTTTCCCAGAACCGCCTCCCGTGCCCCGGGATCGGCGGCAAAAATGGCCGCGCCGCCGGAAAACACCAGTATCAACCCGATAACAAACCCGTTGTGGTATTTGGCAAAATCCAGCACTTTGTTTTTGATTGTTTCGCTTGACATATTTTTTTAAGATGATAAAATCTAATCACTAAACGTGAAGCGGATATCTCGTATGTCCGCTTTAATGTTTTACTCTTCAAATTTTATCTGCGATTCCAATCTTACAAAATCCCGAAAATGAGCGCCGGCAAATTGCCGGATTTCTCTGGCGGTTCTCGGCCCGCGGGATAAAATAAGAATTTCCTTATTGTGATTTCTCAAATATTTTAGAACCGGCAAAAAATCGCCGT
>DIWQ01000058.1 GCA_002423555.1 Patescibacteria group bacterium UBA6102 | reverse complement strand
AGAGCAGGCTTGTTAAGCAGGCTTGTTAAGCGCGTGCCGTTTAGGGCGCAATTTGTAATTTTTATCTTCCGCAATTTCGTGTTATGGTCCTTATTATAATGCGACACGGTAAAAAATATGGCAAAATCAACAATTGAATACGAAGATTTTGAAAAATTAGATTTGCGGGTCGGTAAAGTTTTGCAAGCATCAGAGCCGGAATGGAGCAATAAACTGATTGAAATGAAGGTTGATTTCGGTCAAGAATTGGGGGCCCGGACGATTTTTGCGGGATTGCGCAAATTCGTGAATTTTGCGGATTTGATCGGCAACAAATATGTTTTTATCATCAATTTGCCCGAACGCAAACTGGGCGAAGGGGTCAGCCAAGGAATGATGCTTGCCGCCGGCGGCGACTCCGCCCACCTTCCCCTGCGCGTTGACGACTCCATAATCGAAGGTTCCCAAATCAAGTAAATAAAGTAAAGCCAAATTTCGCATTAAACAAACAAAAAACCGCTGTTTTAGCGGTTCGTTTTTGAATTTTATGACTTATTGCTGGACACTATCCTCGGGAGAAACGGAGAAGTCTTTTTCAATTTCTTTGAATTCGTTTTCCAGCTTGTCCAATTTATCTTTGCTGGATTTTATCAGCGCCGCCGCGGTTTTCACTTTTTCCAATCCCGCCTCCACGTCCAAATCTTCTTGGCCGGAAAACCACGCCGAAATCTCGGCAAGCTCTTTTAGGTTCTCGCTCAAACTTTTCTGATTCGGCGGCGTTTGCGCGCCGGCGCTAGTTTTCTTTTTCTCGGCCATATACTTTTTTTATTTGTGAGTTGATTATACCATCCGACAAAACAATGTCCATATCGTCGCCGGCTTTTGCGTCGCCGGCGCGTTTGACGATCGCGCCGTTAATCTTGGCGATGCAATATCCCAGCCGCAGTTGCCGCGCGGGATCGCGGGCGGCGATCAGTTCCTGGAAATGGGCGATTTTTTCGGCGGCGCCGGCAAGGCGGTTTTTGATTTTTACCATTGATATTTGGGCCGTGTCTTGAATTTGGCGGTTTATTCTTTGCAGGATGAATTTGAAATTTGCCAGAATGGCGGCATATTCTTTCAGGCGGAGATTTTTTTGTGCCATCGCGTTTTTATAGCCTTGAAAAGAAATTGCCGCATAACGATCCAGCGCGCGGGGAATTTCCTGCCATGATTGGGTGAGCAGATTTGCCGCGGCGGTGGGAGTGGAACACATCGCGTCGGCGGCCATCGCCGCCAGCGGCACATCTTTATCGTGCCCGATGGCGGCAATCACCGGTGCAGGAAACGAGGCGATGCGGCGCACAATGGTTTCGTTGTTGAATGCCAGCATCGCTTCCAGCGAACCCCCGCCGCGCATAATTACCAAAACATCAATCTGCCGCGATTTGAAAGTATTGATTGATGCCAGCAAATCCCCAACCGCCAGCTGGCCTTCCACGCGCGAATCAATGAATTCAATTTGAAAGCCGAATTTGCCGATATTGTTCAGAAAATCATGGATTACCGCGCCTTGTTTGGCGGTGATGATGCCGATTTTGCGGCAATATCGGGGGATGGCGCGCTTCTTCTTCGGCGCGAAAATCCCCTCGCTTTCAAGTTTTTTCAGCAGTTTGTCATAGGCGGCCTTTAACGCTCCCTCGCCGGCCAACTCAATCGCGTCGCAGATAAACGACAGCCGTCCCGAAGGCGGATAGATTTCGCAATGTCCCGAAGCGATGACCTTCATTCCAACTTTTAACTGAATTCCAAAAAGATCCGCCCGCGACTTCCAGAGAGCGCAACTCATCACCGCGCCGCCATTCTCATCTTTCAATGAAAAATAAATATGCCCCGTGGGACCGGGCTTGGCTTCGCTTACCTCGCCGATGATTTTGGCCGCCAGCGGCTTGATGCGCGAATTAAGCTGTTCAACAAACTTGCCGATCGTTAACGGCCCGGTCTCAAAAAGATTTTTCTGTTTAACATCCTCAAATTCCATAATTATTGATTTTAGCGATATTGCCATTATAGCACCAACCGCATTTGTATAAAAAAACGAAGAAGAATTTATTGATCAGACCTAATCCTTCTTCTTTCGTCCATCTGTCCGATGGAACACTATCGCGGGCAACAAAAACCCTAAGCCTATTAACCAGAAATAAATATATTTAAAAATAGGATCATCTTTAATAATCAAATCCAATCCAATTGTCGCAAGAACCGAGAAAATCAAAGCCATTGCGATTGAAATTAGACTTGAATAAATGATATCGAGCTCTATGCCAAATTTTTGCTCAAAATGTGAGTCTAATTTATTAGCAATTATCGGATATAATAATGAGCTAATAAATACTACCACAGCCCATAGGGCAAACATTAGCAAATCTTTGCTTACGATATTAAATATTTTTATTCCCCCTTTTTTNNTTTAAGTTTCTTTATGAGTTTTAAAATATATTTTATGATTTGTCAAATTTGAGCTTAATAGCCGCTCACTGTGAGTAACGTATCAATGGCCTAACCCCCGTGTAATCGCGGGGGTTAGGCCCTGGCGAAAGAATTTTAGATTCGGTAAATCTAACGCTTTTATAGCTCAGGATTACAGCGCCAGTCAACGCGGGATTCTTTGGCGGCGATGTCAATCACGCAAACGGCGGCGCAATTTTTGCGGTAGGCTAGAATGCCGATTTCCCACGCACCGGCGGTTTCATTGCAGAAATGTTCGTCCTTGGCACTGCCTTCCCAGCCGCATTTGCCATTGCTGAAAAGATTGAGGGCTTCAAAGAGACTCATTGTTTTGCCGTCCGGTGCGGCGCAGGTTTCAATTTCAATATACACCAAATCATCGCGGACGATACAGTGGCGATTGGGTTTTTCGCCGACCACTTCCTTGCCGGCAGAAACGCACTCTTCAAAGGTGGTAATGGACGACGTGGCGTTTTGGCCGTTTTCGGCGGTGGTTGTCGCCGCCGGATTTTCGTTTTCCTGTGCGGCGGGCGGTAATTTTGAAAACCGTTGCGATTCCCAAATCCCGGCAACAATCAGTCCGGTAATTGCGACGATTAAAATCAGCAAATGCGTTTTTTTAATTTTGTTCATTTTACTTGAATTTCAATTAAATTCTTCGGCGTTCGGCTCAGAATTTCCGCCTTGCCGTTTTTCATCCGGCACAAGTCTTCAATGCGGATCCCGCCCCAGCCGGGGTGGTAAAGTCCGGGCTCCACAGTAAATACCATACCATTATCAAATTTTCCGATTCCCGCGGGACTCAAATTGGGCAATTCGTGGATATCAATTCCCACGCCATGGCCCAAGCCATGGGTGAAAAATTCATCTTCTCCCGCGGCGGCAAAATTATTGACGGCGTTTTCAAAAATCTGCACGGGTGATGCGCCTGCCTTGCATTCGGCAATCGCTTTTTGCTGGGTTTGTAAAACGAGGCTGTAAAGATTCTTGTATTTTGTCGGCGCCTTGCCCACAAAAACCATTCGGGTCATATCCGCGTCATAATTTTTATACCGTGCCCCGATATCAATCACTACCATCTCCCCTGCCTTTATCTTCTTGTTTGACCCCTCGTAGTGCGGATCGGCGGAATTTTTTCCCGAAGCGACAATCGGGTCAAAAGAACATTTCTGCGCGCCCATATCTTGCATCATTTCCAAAATTTTTCGCTTCAAAAACAATTCCGTTATTCCGGGCTTGATCAATTTTAGCAACGCGGCGAAATTTTTGTCGGTGATCCGCGCGGCTTTCTTGATGAGCTTTATTTCCGACTCATCTTTGATTTGGCGGAATTGTTCCGCCGCGCCTGATATCGGGATTAATTTTTTGCCACGCAGTGATTTTTTGAAAATTTCATAACGGGCAAACGACAAATCTTCCCGTTCAAACCCGATGGCGCGGCAATTTGCCAGTTGTTTGGCGGCAAATGCCGCGATTGAATCGCCGCGCTTCAACCAAAGCTGATTTTTCGCGGCAATCGCGTTTTCAATCCGGCTTTTGTAAAAAATTGATGAAACCAGCCGCCATTTGTCTTTATAAACAATCAGCAAAAATCCTTTTTCGGAATCAAAATTGTCAATGCCGGTCAAATAAAAGATATTGGCCGGGCTGGTGATAATTATCGCGTCCAGCTCTTGCTCGGCGATAAATTTTTGCAGTTTTCCAAGACGAGCATTCATTTTACTTTTTGATAAAAATAGATTAGATTAAAGGCAACGAACAAAAAAATACTAACACAAAAAGAATGGATAAGGAAGAAGAAAAAGGCAAAAAAGAAAATAATTTGATGTTTGAAAAGAAATTCGCGTTTGATGTTTGGGATGACGCCATGACCAAAAAATGTTTTGATTTTTGCGAAGGCTACAAAGAATTTTTAAGCGCCTGCAAAACCGAAAGGAAAACGGCGGAGACCGTGCAAAATATTGCCGCCGCCGACGGATTTGTGCCATTGGAACACATTGATTCCGGGAATGACGATAAAATTGCGGCGCGCAAGGTATATTCAATCAATCGCGGCAAGTCAATCGTTCTGGCAAAGCGCGGCAAAAAACCGATAAAGAATGGCGCGCGGATAATTTTGGCGCACATTGATTCTCCCCGCTTGGATTTGAAAGTCAGGCCGATATTTGAAAGCGAGCATCTTGCCTTTTTAAAAACTCATTATTACGGCGGCATCAAAAAATATCAATGGACCGCGTTGCCGTTGTCCGTGCACGGGAAAATTATCAAGGAAAATGGCGAAGCGGTTGATATTTCCATCGGCGAAGATCCGGGGGATCCGATTTTTATGATTACCGATCTTTTGCCGCATTTGTCAAAAAATCAACTTGAAAAAAAACTTGAAGACGCGATTAATGCGGAGAGTTTGAATGTGGTTTCGGCCGGGATGGGAACGAAAAATAAAGACGACAAAGACCCGGTTAAAAAAAATCTGTTGAAATTGTTGAATCAAAAATACGGCATTCGCGAAGAAGACTTTGTTTCGGCGGATTTGGAACTGGTGCCGGCCGGAGCCGCGCGCGATCTGGGTTTTGACCGAAGCTTGATTGCCGCCTACGGGCATGACGACCGCGTTTGCGCTTGGACGGCCTTGCGGGCATTCTTAGAAGCCGCGGACAGCGAATATCCGTCAATTTTGGTTTTGACCGATAATGAAGAAATCGGCAGTGAGGGCGCCACGGGAGCGAATTCAAATTATATCGCGGATTTTGTGAGCGAATTGGTTTTTCTGGAAACCGAAAAACACGATGAGAATGTTTTGCGCGATGCTTTTTCAAAAAGCAAAGCGATTTCCGCCGATGTTACCGCGGGCTTTGATCCGGACTACGCGGATGTTTTTGATCCGTTAAATACCGCGCGCGTCGGTGCCGGCGTGGCGATAGAAAAACACACAGGATATCGGGGAAAATATGAAACCAGCGAAGCGACTGCCGAATACACCGCGTTCATCCGGAAAATAATGAATCAAAACAATATCGTTTGGCAGACCGGCGGGATGGGAAAAGTTGATGTCGGCGGCGGCGGCACGATCGCGGTGCAATTGGCGCGCTTAAATATGGATATTGTTGATTTTGGCGTTCCCTTACTGTCAATGCACGCGCCGTTTGAGATTGCGTCAAAGGCCGATATATATTCGGCGTATTTGGCGTATAAAGCGTTTTTTGAGAACTAAATCTAAAGTATGAACACAAAAATTATCATGGGTTGGGTTTTGATTGTTGCGGGATTGGCGGTGATTGGTGCCGCGATCAACGCATCATACCGCTATTTCACGGCCAAAGCCGAATTTCCGGCGGTGTTTGAAATCTCGGCAAAAAATCCGGCGGGCGATTTGCCGTCGCAAGCCGGAATTGAAAATCTTTCGGTGGAAGAAGCGCAGAATTATCTGCAAAATCAAATACAATATTCGGTCAATCGCGCTTTGGTTGATATGCTTCCCGATGATGCAATTGCCAAAATGCTCAACATTCTTTCGTGGTCAATCTTCGGCACATTTTTGATTTTCGCGGGCGGCAAAATTTCCTGGCTGGGCGTGCAGTTGTTATCGGTAAAGACCGAAAATGCACAAAAAGCGAATTAAGAACAGCGGAATATCAGCTTCCCTGCACCAGCGGCACGAACGCGAATCCCTCATAGCGGGTTTCACTGAAAGTGTTGTTTCTGCTTTTTTCAATCTTTGCCAGCGCGTTTTGCACCGGTGCCACGATCGTGCCGCCGGTTTTCAGTTGCGCTTCCCACGCCGGCGGAACGCTCGGTGCGGCCGCGGATGCCAAAATCCGGTCGTAAGGCGCTTGCGGCAAATACCCTTTTGATCCGTCGCCGATCACGCATTGGACGGCGCGGTTTTTAACGAAACCGTATTTGGCGATGTTTTCTTTGCCGAATTCGGCCAGCGGCTTTATCCTTTCAATCGCCACCACTTTTCCCCGCGCGCCGTTTTGCGAAACGATGTGCGCCAAAAGCGCGCCGGTCCATCCCGATCCGTAGCCGATGTCCATAATTTTATCGCCCGGACGGGGTTGCAGAAGCTCCAGCATAAACGCCACGGTTGCCGGCTGGGAAATGGTTTGCGCGAATCCGATAGCAACGGCCTCATCCATTTCGGCCGCGATGCACCGGTGCGGCAAATCCGGGGGCAAAAAGTCTTTTCTCTTGATCGCGCGAAATGCCGCGATAATCCGCGGAGTTTTCAAATAGCCTGCATTGATCAAATCGTCAATTAATGCCATAAATTTTGCCAAAAAGCGCCCGAAAGGCGCCTTTTGCGGTTAAACGATTATGTCCGGATGTTTTTATGGGCATAATGCCATATATTATTTTGTCGGGTCGTTGACTTTTCCCATAAACAAGATCGCGCCGGTTTGGTTGTGGACGATGGCAAAAATAAACGGCCGGTTGGCGTTAAAAATTTTTGCTTGCGGCGGTTCCATTGCCGCGGTCGGTTGCATTGCCACACCCGTGGCCGCGGCGGCCTCGGTGCCTTCTTCGTAGACATCAATATAGGCTTTATGGATTACCAAGCCGATATAAAGATTTTCCGGTGTTTTTGTTTTGTCATACATTCCGGAAAAATCAGCATTCGCATCGTCAAACGCGGCGGGCATTCCCATTTTTGCCAGCGTTTGGTTCATATTATATGACGTGTCAAATTTGAATTTCGGCAAAAACACATTTACCAGTTCGTTTTTTAAAGATTTTTTAACATTACCCAGACCGGCGGCCGCCAATTCTTTTTCCGTGGCCTCAATTTTACCGTTTTCGGGCAAAACGACAATCATTGACAAATCGTTGTCTTCATAGGGCAATTCCAGCGCTTGATAGTCGGCGGTTTGGGCATATCCGAAATCATCTTTGATGTTCATCATCTGGCATTTGATTTTTGCGCCGGTTGATGCGGTGAAATCTTTTTCCTGAGTCAGCATTTCTTCAAACGGGGTCGCCCACTTGCCTTTGAAATAAACCGCGTTGGTCAAAACCAATCTTGTCAACGGATTGAGCGTTCCCGCCGCGAATAATTCCGGAATTTTTTGCATGGTTTTGCCGCTCACCCATTCATTGATGGTTTTGCGGGAATTTTCCGTGTCGCCGGCAAAATCCAAATTGGCGGCTTTGCCGTGATAATAGATTTCCGCGGTTTTTAAATAATTTTGGTCAAACGGATAATCCGTTTGCGCCCAAAGTGCGTTGGCGGTGGAAAGCCGGTAGTTCGCGCTTTGCGGGTTTATCTGTTCATAAAACTTGGCAAACGATCCGATGCGCGCGGCGTTGTCTTCGGGAAAATGAAACACCGATCGCATTTCTGCGGCGGTTTTTCCGCGCGCGCCCTCGTATGTCATTTGCAGTGCCGACGATATGCTGTGGGGCGAGAAAAAGAGATTCTCGTCCGTGTTTTTATATTCGCCGTATAGTTCAAGCGCGAATTGATTGGCGGCGTTTACGATCGGGGATGAATCTTGTCCGGTCTCGTATTCAACAAATGTCTCCGGCGAAGCAACGGACCCTTCCGCTTCCGGGATTGTTTCCCCGTCCCCTTCATTTTCGTTCGGCGGATTTTCGTCCAAAAGTTCGGGACTGGCGGAAAAATTAATTTCCGGCATATCAATATTTTCCGGCGGCGCGGAATAAAAACGATAGGCATACCAGCCGGCGCCGATCGCCGCGGCGATGGCCAGTATCAACACGATCAATATGGCCAATATTGCGCTTCCTTTTTGATTTTTCTTCATAATTTTAGATTGTCTGGATTAAAATGGTTTGTTTCTGTCTTAAGAATAACATAATTGGCAAAAAAATCACCAACCGCCTCCCCCTCCGCCGCCTCCCCCTCCGCCCGCGCCGCCGGCGCCGTGGGCGCCCGAAGTTGTGCCGATGTTGGCGGCGATGCCGGATGAGATTGAATTTATTTGTGCCGCAAAACTGTCGGCGTTGAATCCGGAAGCGAAATTACCCGCGTACCAGGCCGGATGATAGGCGGCAAAATATTCCTTGCCGTAGATTTGTTCCATTTTTTTGACCCAAAGTTTGGCGATGCCGAAAACGATCGCATAGGGCAAGAATTTTTCAAAAATATTTTCTTTTTCATGGAATCGCGTCCGGTATTTTTCGGCGGTTTCCATATAGAGCTTGAAACCTTTGATGCGCCAATTCAGCTCCGCGCCTTTTGGCGTGCGCTTGGGCATCAATAAGCCGAAAATCAACACCACGGCGGCCGAAATTCCAAAAGCGATGATGGCAAATAAATTTTCCGTGCCGGCGCCGGCAAAGGCGGCGAAGATTAAAATAACCGCCAAAACCAAAAATATCCCTTTAAGCGTTAATCCGCTTGAATGAATAAGTTCTTTTTGTTTCAGATTGTTTATTGCGGTTTTTTTGATCTCCGGCAATTCTTTGTGAAATTCGTTTTTTAATTTTGACAGCAAAACCTCCTGACTGGGGCCGAATAATTTTTTAAGCAACAATTCTTCGGTTTCATTCGGCGAAGGATAGCCACTGCCCTCAATTCGTTTCAGGCGAAAATTCTGCTGGCCGAATATGCCTTGTTTGGGAATTTCTTCAATGATGATATATTTTTTAACTGCCAGATCAATGATCGTTGCCGATATCAATGAATCGCCAAAGCTTCCGTTTTTAAACAACAAACCCATTTGCATCGGCGTCAGGTTCTCCGGAATTTCAAATTCTGGAATCACGGTTTTGTCAACGCGCGGATCTTTGCCGTATTTGTTCCAAACCGCAAAACAAATTATGAAAGTCAAAACCGGGATCAAAAACCACAAATAATCGCCGTAAAGTTCAAAAAATCCAGGCTGGTATGGCGCGATAATACCCTTGGGGAAAGTTGCCGATACCGTGACTCCCTGCCGCGGGCTTAATGTCGACATTGACGTTATCCGCAAAGCGCCCGAATCAATCCATTCGCGCTTGGTTAAACGGTTGTCTTCGGCGTCCAATTGACCGGCATACAGATAAATGTCGGTGTTGTTTTGGCTGACGCCTTCGGGAAAAATAATGTCGGCGCGAAAATTTTCAATTTCCAGACCCCAAAAATTTCCCAGCAAATTCCAGTAGAGTTCATCAAAATCTGCGTTGCCGGCGCGAACCGCGTTTTTAACCGAATAAATTATTTTGTAATAGTTTTCGCCCGTAACGTTTTTATCGGCATCGCCGATTTTCCAAGCGACGGTATGGTTGAAATTGTCTTTGGTCTCGGAATATTTTATCGGCCGATCGTCAAAATCCGCGATTGAAATCAATTCCACGGGAGTTTTAACGGT
>DIWQ01000065.1 GCA_002423555.1 Patescibacteria group bacterium UBA6102 | reverse complement strand
TCAAGTTATTATGCGAAGGTCAATAGCTATGCGGAAAAATATCCCGATAACAAATTATGGAAACAAAATTGGGAGCAAAGGTGGGAACATTTGCTGGAGAGAGTTGCCAAGGGGGACAATGAAGATGATTGTAACGATGGAATGGATACGGAAAAGATGGAAGAAAGATTTAAAGAAATGGAGCGCAAATTCAAGGGTAGCGAATTGGATAAACAATTTCAAAAAGAGTTGGCGGAGCGGGACGCGCAAAAGATTGAGCTGTTTTGTTTGGCAAAATGGCTTGAAATTCGCCAGCGGTCGGATTTTGAAGATGAATTTCAGCGAGCGCTGGATTTGGTCGGCGCGGGCGATATTTGGCAAGTGGAGGATATCCAAAAAATAATGAACGAGAGCTGTTCATCCGGCCCGATTGTGAAAATGATTTCCGAAAAAATAAATTTACCCGACGAAAAATCACTCACCGCGTTTTTTGAATATGCCAATCAACTTTGGAACAACACCCCCCGCGAAGAATTATTCGGTTTAACTCCTGCGGAAAAAATGGAAATTTATTATTTGTCGCAAGAATGAATTTTGCCAGCGCTGGAATCCCAAACCCGCATGATCCTCAACAAGCCTCTCGGCTTCTGGGTCACGGAAAAACAAGGGAGGAAGAAATGATTTTGGGATAATTTTTGTTTGACAGAACATTAATTCGTGATTATCGTTAAAGTATAGAAAGGGTTAATTTTATGGCCAAGATAAATCAAAAAAAATACAAAAACGCGATTATATTTTTCGCGCAAAAAATTAAAAATGGAACCCTGGGAAAATTGAAGATGATGAAACTTCTTTATTATCTTGATTTTGATTTTTTTGAGAAATACGGTCGTTCGGTTACCGGTGACGAATATTTGCGTTTTGACAACGGGCCGGTGCCGCGGATGGGGGAAAAAATGCTCAAAGAAATGAGCGGCAAGGAGATTAAAATCCTTCGCAAAAAAATCGGCAATGGCTATAACGATCAGATGTTGATTGAAGCGATGGTTGATTTCGATGTCAATGTTTTTGATAAAGAAGAATTGTTGATGCTGGGAGAAATCGCCGCCAAATGGGAAAAATTTACCGGTTCGGAAATTAAAAATGCCAGTCATGGCGAAGCCCCATGGATTGCCGCCAAACCGAACGAAGCCATTGATTATAATTTGGTTTATTACCGTAACAAATACGGCGAGATGGCCAAAATCTGAAAATGGAAATCGCTTGGCACGATAACATCGAAAACGATTTGAAAAGTTTGCGCCGTTATCCCGCACCGCGAACCTCGCTGGAAGCGTGGCAGCGGCTTTTTTGTTTGAAGGGGGTCAGGGAAATGCCGGCAGTTGATCAATTTCCCGGATTTGGCAACGGCAAAATCTATAAGGGCCGAGTGGTACCGCTGCAAGAAAACGTTGGTAAGTCAAAAGGGTATCGGGTGATTTTTCAAATTACCGATTCCGCCGATTGTTGCTTGATTTTGGTTTTTTCGCGCCATGGAATTTACAAAACCGAAAAAGAATTGATTAATCTGATAAAATCAAGATTGGGCTAATTTTTGTTTTCTATTCCAAATGGGCGCGGGCGGAGAAATGAGCGATGCGGGCGCGCAGTTGGGGATGGCGCGACAAGTCCGGGTCGGTTTGCAGAATGCCTTTGGCGGCGGCGCGGGATTTTTCTACCAGGAAGACGTCGGCCAGCGAGGCCATGGCCAAGTCGGGCGCGCCCCATTGCTGACTGCCGAACACTTCGCCCGGACCGCGGATTTCCAAATCTTTTTCCGCCAGATGAAAGCCGCTGTCAAATTTAAGCATCGCCGCCAGCCGCCTTGTCGGATAGTCGGAGAACAGCAGGCAATATGACTGGTGCTTGCCGCGTCCTACGCGGCCGCGGAATTGGTGCAGTTGCGCCAGGCCGAACTTGTGCGATCCTTCAACGGCCATGATGGTGGCGTTGGGGATGTCAATGCCCACTTCAATCACCGATGTGGACACCAAAATATCAATTTTTCCGGCTTTCATCTTGTTCATCACCTCTTGTTTTTCGGCGGCTTTCATTTTACCGTGCAACATTCCGATGCGCAGTTCGGGAAAAATTTCTTTAGACAATTTTTCATATTCTTCCTTCACGGCTTTCACGGCGCCTGCGCCCGACCAATCGGCTTTGGGGTCAAACAGAATTCCGTCCCTTTTAATCTCCGGCTGGCCTTCTTCGGGATCAATGCGCGGGCAGATCACAAATGCCTGTTGTCCCGATTCTATTTGCCGCCGGATAAATTCGTAAGTGCCGGCGCGGTCATCAGGCAGGATGATTTTCGTTTCAATTTTTTTTCTTCCCGGCGGCATTTGATCAATCAGCGACAAATCAAGGTCGCCGTAGACGGTAAGCGCCAGCGTGCGGGGGATGGGGGTGGCGGTCATGGAGAGCAAGTGCGGCATAATTTGCCCTTTCTTTTTTGTTTGCCGGTTTTTTGCCAACGTTGCGCGCTGGTCAATGCCGAAACGATGCTGTTCGTCCAATATCACCAGATTTAAATTTTTGAATTCCACGCCCTTTTGTATCAATGCGTTGGTGCCGATCAAGATTTGCGTGTCGCCGCTTTTTGCCAAATCCAATGCCGCGGGTTTGGACACTTTGCCATAAGAGGAAACCGCGCAGGTTTTGGCGCACAGAATGCCGATTTCAACGCCAAGAGGACGTAGCAGTTTGGAAAAGCTTTCATAATGTTGATTGGCCAAAATTTCGGTGGGCACCATTACCGCGGTTTGCCCGCCGGATTTGGCCGCCGCCAGCGCGGCAATCATTGCCACAATGGTTTTTCCCGAACCGACGTCGCCCTGCAAAAGCCGGTTTGCCGGATGGTCCCTCTGCATATCTTTCAAGATTTGCCAGGCGGTTTTGCGCTGGGCGTCGGTGAGCGAAAACGGCAGTGATTGCACGAATTTTTTTATCAGTTTCTCGTCAAAAGGAATGGCGCGCGCGGTTTCCCGGTTGAGGCGCAGGCGCTGGCGCAAAACCGCCAGCTGGATGAAAAACAATTCTTCAAAAGCAAACTTTTTGCGCGCCCGCGCCGCCAGATCTTCGGAATCCGGGAAGTGGATTTGTTTGATTGCTTCTTCAAACGGCATAAAATCATACGCTTCCAAAATGGTTTTTGGCAGAGGGTCGGGTATTCTTGCGGCCTGTCCCAGCAGTGGCTTGATGATGTATCTCAGCCAGCGGCTGGAAATGCCGGCGGTTTCCGGGTAGACCGGCACTAAGCGTCCGGTATGCGTGTAGTCGTCTTCGCCTCCGCCCGCATCGCGCACTTTTTCATACATCGGATTGGAAAGATATTTGGCGCCTCGTTTTTCCGCCAGTTTTCCCGCCAGGCAAACCACGATTCCTTTTTTGAACGTTGACGCCAAATAAGGTTGGTTGAACCACACCGCTTTAACTTGCCCGGTGCCGTCTTTGACAATCGCTTCAACGATCGTCATATGGCGCTTCCAAATGCGGATTATTTTCACTGACTGGACTTCGCCTTGGACACACACGGTTTTGCCGGCTTCAAGATCGGCGATGTCGGCGCGCGCCGAAAAATCCTGGTAACGGAAAGGGAAGTGATAGATTAAATCGCGCATCGTTAAAATCCCCAGATTTTTCAATCGGGCTTGGTAGGCCGAGGAGATTCTGGTAAAATTTTCAATCGGGATTTCCAGATTCATATCTTTAATGCTACAATGGATGCAATAAAAAATAAACAAAAATATGGCGCAAAACAATCAAGAAATCAGCTCTTTGTCCACGATTGTGGTTTTGATAGTTATGGCGGTGGCTTTTTTGCCCGCCGCGGCGAAAATTTTCGGGCCGGTGGCGCCGGTGATGGTTATCGCCGGATTGATACTGGTAATTTTGTTGATCGGACTGCGGGTGATTGATCAATACGAGCGGGGGATCGTGCTCACCCTTGGGCAATATTCGGGCACTCGCGGACCGGGGCTCACCTGGATCATTGTCGGCATTCAGCGGATGATCAAGGTGGATATGCGTATCACCACAGTGGACATTCCGTCGCAGGAAGTGATCACCAAAGACAATGTGCCGGTGGGCATCAATGCGGTGGTTTATTTCCAGGTGGAGTCGGCGGAAAAATCAATATTGAACATTAAAGATTACACTCTTGCCGTGGCGCAATACGCGCAGGCGGCTCTGCGCGATGTCATCGGCGGCATTGAATTGGACCCGCTGTTGTCGGAGCGGGAAAAAATTTCCGAAGAGATCAAAAAAATCGTGGACACCGCCACCGACAGTTGGGGGATTAACGTTACCGACATCAAAATCCAAGACATTGAATTGCCGGCGGATATGAAGCGGGTGATGGCAAAGCAAGCCGAGTCCGAGCGGGAACGCCGTGCAATCATCATCCGGGCCGAGGGCGAATTTCAAGCTTCCGCCCGCCTGGCGGAAGCCGCCCAGGTGTTAAACGGCACGCCGGGCGGCCTTTCAATGCGCACCCTGCAAACCATTGAAAAGATCAATCCCGATCCGTCCAAAACCGTGATCTTCGCCCTGCCCGTGGAAATTATGGAAGGCTTCAAAAAACTCACCGGAAAATAATATGAAAACAAGGATTGTCAAAATTGTCGGCGCGGCAATGCTGTCGGCGGTGATTGCCTTTTCTGTTTCGCCTTGCAACATTTGCAATGCTTTCAGCCAGCAAGAATTATTGGCGCAAGTTGAGGACGTAAAGCGGCAGATATTGGTTTTGCAAATCCAACTGATTCAGACGAAAATTTACGACTTGCAAATTCAATTGGCGCAATTGCAACTTTCGCCGGCGTTCGTTGATGTTGTTTGGCCGGCCGGCGGAGAGAAGTTGGAAAACCGGCATTGTTATCACATCCTTTGGGAGGCGCGGGGAGTGGAGAAAGTTTCCGTTGCATTGAAAACTCCGGGAAGCACGCGTATTATCGCAGAAAATGTTTCGGCCAGCGACGGAAATTGGTATTGGGATGTCGGCAGTATTGCCGGGAACGATTACCGTATCCGGGTTTTTGACGCATCAAATCCAAAAATTGCCGGCGAAACGGCAAAAACTTTCGCGATCTTTGATAACTCTCTGAAAAACAAATGTGCCGACGGCACGGTGGCCGGCCAATGTTCCACCGATAAGCCCAAGCTGTGTTTTGACACGGAAATCGGCTTGATTGACGCCTGCAAATCCTGCGGCTGTCCGTCCGGCCAATATTGCGGCACCGATTCCAAATGCCGGTGAAAGTATCAAAATGTTTCTGTCGGGGCGGGAGGTTGCTTTTTTTGGTGGCTGTTTTGATATGGCACATTGGGATAATAAGTTCTGATTGGATAGTCGGGCAGGTTGCCCGCAAGCCTGCCTGTTTGTTTTATGAACTGAGATTCTTGAATAATTGATAAAATTATCAAATTTTAAAACAATTTAATCTAAAGCGATTCTTAAATTGTTAAAATTCAATAATTATTCAACAATCTAAAGCTGGCAAAAACGATATTTTTGATATTCTTGTTGAAATGGGATTTTCCGAAAAAAATTATGGGAAAAACAAAAAATGGTAAGCGAATTGCGATGTTCAGCATCCATTCCGATCCGCTTGCGCCTCTCGGTAGCCAGGAATGCGGCGGCCAGAATATTTATATCAAATATCTTGCCGAAGAATTGGGGAAATTGGGCTGGCAGGTGGATATTTTTACGCGCTGGGATAATCTGCATAAAAAGAAAATTGCTTTCATCTCAAAAAACAGCCGGGTCATACGGTTAAAGGGCGGTCCGACCGCTTATGTTTCCAAACAAACCCTTTTCGGTTTTTTCCCGGAATTGTTTAAAAATTTTCTTAAGTTCACTAATTTTAAAAACTGCTATGATTTGTTCCACGGCCATTATTGGGATGGCGGGGCAATGGCGCTTATGGCATCGCAGAAATTTAAAAAATCCCTTGTTCAAAACTTCCATTCAATCGGCATTGTGAGAATGGAAACCAAAAAAAGGTTTTCCCACAACAGCACCGAAGACGAATATTTTGCCAAAAGGATTAACACGGAAAACAATATTATCAAACATGCGGCGGCAATTATCAGCCTGGCTGAATCAGAAAAAGAAAATTTGCGCCGATTTTACGGGTGTGTGCGGGAAAAGGTGCATGTCATTCGCGGCGGAGTTAATATGAAACATTGGCCGTTGCTTGATAAAGATGCGTCTCGGGGAATTCTCAATATTGACAAAAAAGCATTCGTTCTGCTTTTTGTTGGGCGCTTGGAGTGGCGCAAGGGCATCGGGACAATAATCAGCGCCGTTCGCTTGTTGAAGGAAAATATCTTCGGGCTGAAAGCCTTGATTGTCGGCGGCAAGATATTCGGCCCTCGTGCGAACGGAGCCGATTCTAAAGAATATAATCGTTTGCACAAGAAGGCGCAGGAGGAGGGAGTCGGCGACCTTGTTGATTTTACCGGCAGTGTTGACCATGGAAGGTTGCCCGTTTATTATCGGGCGGCCGATGTTTTTGTCATTCCGTCATATTATGAGCCGTTCGGCCTTGTCGCTCTTGAGGGCATGGCCAGCAAGGTGCCGGTGGTCGCTTCCAATGTTGACGGTTTGGCGGCGACCGTCCAAGACCGGAAAACCGGATTATTGTTTGAGCCGCGCAATGCGCTGTCGTTGGCGCAAAAAATCATGACGATATATAATTCAAAAGATATTTCCGCGAATCTGGCCAATAACGCTTATGATGAAGTTTCCAGTAATTATTCGTGGAAAAAAATTGCGGGGAAAATAAGCGATCTTTACGATTTATTGATAAATGAAAATATGAAAAAGAGCGTTGAATAATTGAGAAATTTGTCAAATTTGAAAAAAATTTGAACGCAAATAATGCTTGAATTGGCGGAATTTAAAAATTATTCAACACTCTAAAAATATGAAAATAATCCAAGTCGCGCCATTTGAAGAACCGGTTCCGCCCAAAAAATACGGCGGCACGGAATTGGTTGTCTATAGCCTTGCCCAGGAATTGGTCGCAATGGGGCACGAGGTTTTTCTGGTGGCAACCGGCGACTCCAAGACCGACGCGGAATTGCTTCCGGTGTTCCCGAAAGCGTTGAGAAAATACAAGGCGGCGGCGGATATGAAAGTCCGGGATTCTTTGAAATATATCGGGATCGGCAAAGTCCTGGAAATAGTGAAAAACATAAATGCCGATATAATCCATAACCATATCGGCTGGAGGCTGATGCCGTTTGCGCCCTTGCTGAAACCGCCGATAGTCACAACGCTTCACGGTCCGATGCATACCGGCTACCAAAAGCTCGTTTATGGCAATTTCCCCGATGCGCCGGTGGTTTCGATTTCAAACAGCCAGCGCCGGCCTTTTAAAAAATTGAATTATGTCGGCACCGTCTACAACGGAATAAATGTCGGCAAATTCGCTTATTCCGACAAGCCGGGAGATTATCTCGCGTTTTTGGGCAGAATGTCGCCGGAAAAGGGCCCGCTACAAGCAATCAGGATCGCCAAGAAATGCGGATTAAAGTTGGTGATGGCGGCAAAAGTTGACTCGGTCGATAAGGGTTACTTTGAAAAAGAAATCGCGCCTCTTATTGACGGCAAGCAAATAGTTTTTCTGGGTGAGGTGGGTCACGAGGGGAAGGTAAAGCTCCTTAAAAATGCGCGCGCGCTTCTGGCGCCGATCCAATGGGAAGAACCGTTCGGCCTTTTCTTTATTGAAGCGATGGCTTGCGGAACGCCGGTGCTGGCATTCCGCCGCGGTTCTGTGCCCGAAGTGGTTAAAAACGGCGTGACCGGTTTTGCCGTGAAGACCGATGCGGAAATGATTATGGCGGTAAGGATGATCAGAACGATAAAAAGAAGCGCTTGCCGGCGATGGGTGGAAGAAAATTTCTCAAGCGGCAAAATGGCCCGCGGCTACGAGGATGTCTATCGCAAAGTGATCGCCGAAAAAAAATCATAAACAGAATATGGAATTAACCGAAAAACAAGAATTATTTTTGCAACAAAATAGTTTAGCGGTATTAGCGACCGCGGATTTGGAAAATCAGCCGCGCGCGATTCTTGTTGGAATAAATAGTGTGAACAAAAATGAATTGGTTATTACCGATAATGAAATGCAATTGACAAAAATAATTTGTTGGAGAACGCCAAGGTTTTTGTTTTGGCTTATGGCAAAAATTATAATTATTGCTTGAAGATCATCGGCTCTGCCGAATATCGTATGAGCGGCAATTATTTTCATTTTGTTCAAAATTTAAAAACAAATAAAAAACACCATCCAAAAGCCGCAGTTGTAATAAAAATTAATAATGTAATTGAATTTAAATAAAGAGAACGATAATGAAACTGTTTCTGGCTTCGGCGGGGATTGCGCCGGGGCCACGGATAAATTTTTAAAAATTTTAAATAAAACACATAATTTATGATGGAATTTATTTTTCTTTTGTTGTTTTTGCTTGTTGCGTTGCATTTAAAAAACCAGATTGAGGGATTGAGGGGAGAGATCGATTCTTTGAAGGCGCGCCTTGACGCTGTAAAAGGAAAGGCAACTCAAACTGCCGTTACTGCTGAATTGCCGGCGCAAATTGAAAAAGAGACGCCGGTTGCGCTCTCCGATTCCTCTTCTCCTTTGCCGGTGTCCAAAAAAGAAGACTCCGGAAGCTTTGAGTTTAAGCTGGGGAGCAGATTTTTCACCGGTGTGGGCGTGGTGGCGATTATTTGCGCCGCCGGGTTTTTTCTGCGTTACGCGTTTGAAAATGACTTAATCAATGAATGGGGGCGCGTGGCGCTGGGAGTGATTGCGGGCGCGATCCTTCTGGCGGTGGGCGAATTGACGCGCAAAAAGTATCCGAATTACGGTCAGGCGCTTACCGGCGGCGGATTGGGGGTTTTGTATGTTTCTTTTTACGCGGCTTTCAGTTTTTACCAGCTAATCGTCCAGCCGGCGGCGTTTCTTTCCATGATCGGGGTTACGGCCGCGGGGATATTGCTTTCTTTAAGGCAGAATTCAATGAGTTTGGCGATTTTCGCGCAGGTCGGCGGCTTTTTGACGCCGCTTTTGATTGATAACGGCGCGGGAAGTCCCCATATTCCGTTTTTGTATATCGCGTTGCTGAATCTGGCGATATTTTTAACAGCTTTCTGCAAATTGTGGGCGCCGCTTTCCTTGACCGGAATTATCGGAACGGCGCTTGCTTACGGCTATTGGTACTTGAATTTCTACACGGCGGATCAATTTTTTCCGGCGCTTGCTTATGCCAGCTTGTTTTTTGCCATTTTCCTCGCAATTTCTTTTATCCAACACTACGTCAAAAAAGCCGGAGAGAACGCCTGGGACTTGCTGGTCGTAATTTTGGCGCCCTTGCTTTATTTTCATGCCGCTTATCCCGTGATTGATTCGCTGTACCCACAATTATCAGGACCTTTCGTCGCCGGTTTGGGAATTTTGTATTGCTTGCTGGCGGTGATGGCGGGCAGAGCGCGTTTGCAATCGTTGCTTTTCCGTCATTTTCTGATGAGCGCCGGATTTGTTTTGCTGTCAATTGCCGTGCCCATCCAATTTGACGGCGAATGGATTGTTGTCGGCTGGGCCGCCGAGGCGCTGGTTTTCATCAGTTCCGGATTTAAAATGAACTTTGGGGCATATCGTTTAATGGGCAACGGCTTATTGATGCTGACACTTTTTAAGACGTTGTTTTTTATGGAGTCGTTGCCGTTAACCGCGCGCCCGATTGTGAATGATCGTTTTTTTGCTTACGCGGCGTTTTTTATCGCCGCGGCGGGCGCGGCGTATCTATACCGCCGTTATCGGCAATCGGCCAACGAAAATGAAAAATCCGTTTTTTCGATTTTGGCGCTGTCCGCCGCCGGAATGTTTTTGTTGGGGGGCAGTCTTGAAATCGGCGATTTTTTTGCCGGCTATTGGTATCCGATTTTTTGGAGCGCCGCCGGCTTGTTGTTCGCGTGGCTGTCGTTTAAAGTATCCGCCGGAATTTTGCGTCCGGTCGCATATTTTGCTTTTGGCATTGCGTTCTTCCGCTTGTTGTTTTCTGAGACTTCCGTCGTTTTGGCTGATCACAATCCCATATTCAACTTCCGGGTGATGGCGTTTGTCGTTTCGGCGTTGTTGGGAAGAGCGTTTCTTTCAATGCTGATCGGCAACAAAGAGAAAATTTCCGCGGATGAATATCGGCTTTTTCGTCCGGCGCTGTTTGCTTATTTCCACATTCTCGTTCTATGGATTGTTAGTGCCGAAATTGTCAGTGCCTGCGATCTGGCAAAAATCGGCGCGGCAAAAACCGCGTTGCGGGAAATTGAAAATTTGAAAAACGTATTGCTATCCGCGGCGTGGATGGTCTACGGCGCGGCGCTGATGGTTTGGGGAATCGCCAAAAAAACGATTTATGAGCGGTTTTCGGCAATCTGTTTGTTTATAATCGTAATCGCAAAAGTTTTTTTGGTGGATACCGCCAATTTGGGAGACCTTTACCGTTTCTTTTCTTTCATCATTATGGGATGCGTGTTGCTGTTCACCGGTTATCTCTATTATCGCTTTCAGGATCGCATCCGTGAATTTATCCGGGGGAAATAGGCGGTAAAATCCTTGACACTTCGGCGGCAAAAAAGTTAAAATCAGGCCATAAAGGTCTGTCAGTGATAACAAACTGATTAACCGCAAAATTCAATTTCTAGGGTTGGATTTTGCAAAACAATGTTTAAATTTGACGACGAAGAAGAAAAAAAGGACGGCGATGACGAAGGCGATGCGTAGTTTGAAATTTTAAAAATAAAAACGGATGCCATATCCGTTTTTATTTATTTGCCGAATATTTTGATAATTTTGACAGCAATAAAAAATAAAAATATGGAAAATAAAAACGGCGAAATGTTTTTTGACGATTGCCCGATTTGCCGGGCAATGAAGGCCGCGCAGGAACAAGGTCGGGATTTGTCGTTGGAAGAGTTGAAGGCGGCGTTTCAGGAAGCCAAGAACGAGGGCGGTGTCGTCGGCGGTGAATGGTTTGAAAAATAAATGCGATCGGGAGAATATTGAATTTACGGACATTCCAACATTCTCAAGAATGTGAGAATGTCCGTAATTAATTTGATATGTTAGTTTTTGATCACGGGAGCCGCAAAGAAGAGGAGCAAAAAATGCGGCCGGGGGAAATGTTTGAGGCATTGCCGGAGATTGTCGAAAAATTACATGCCAAATTCAAATTCGTCCGCTTGGATGAGATGAAATTTGACAGCAATGAGACTTTATGAAGTTTTGCGATTTTTGCAATTTTGTATAAAGTTTTGATTTATATATTTTATGGCAAAGACAAAAGTTTGCTTGATTGTTAAAAATAAGAAGAAAGAATTGTTGTTGCAGTTGCGCGACGAAGATCCGGAGATCGGCAAATGGGTTTTGTTCGGCGGGGGAGTTAAAGACGGCGAAACGCCGGAAAGCGCGCTGGCGCGGGAAATCAAAGAAGAACTGAATTACGATATTAAAGGCGCGGGATTTTTCGCCGAATATGTTGACCGCGGCATCAAACAAATGATTTACATTCTGGCCGAGCCGGTGGAATTGGAAAATTTGAATCTTGGCGAAGGTGCGGCCATGCGATTTTTCGCGCCTGCGGAATTGCAAAACTTGAACATCGGTTTTAACTTCAAGCAAATTCTTAATGATTATTTGCAATGGCAAAATTAAGAGATTCAATTCTTTAAAATATGGCAAAACAATTTTTGCATGAAAAATCAAATGTGGAGGGCGATGTTGATTTGGGAGAGAATGTGAGTGTGTGGGCGTTTGCTTCAATAAGAGGGGATGAAGGTAAAATCATAATTGGCGATAATTCCAATGTTCAAGATGGCGCGATTATCCATGGCGCCGTTAGTATTGGCAAAAATGTTACGATTGGCCATAATGCGGTAATTCACGGTGCAAAGATCGGCAATAATGTTTTGATTGGCATCAGCAGTGTTATTTTGGATGGTGTTGAAATTGGCGATTGGTCCATCGTTGCGGCGGGCAGCGTGGTAGTCCCGAATTCCAAAATTGAAGGCGGCAGCGTGGTTATGGGATTACCCGGGAAAGTTGCGCGCTTGGTGAATGAAAACGATAAAAAATACATTCAATCTGCGTGCCAAAATTATATTGATAAAATAGAGAAACATTGATAAATAATCCGTTATGGTTGATGAGCCAAGACCAGGCCGGCGTTAAACCCTTCCATCGTTGCCGCACGATTTTCTATTGAATTTACGGACATTCCAACATTCTTGAGAATGTTGGAATATTGTTTATTGCTTGATATAATCGGGAGAAAGTAACCAAAAATTATGGAGGAAATTAAAAAACAAAAGACCGCCAAGCAATTGGAGCGCTATTTCAAGGGAGCGGCCAATCATCGCCGCATTGACATTTTGTTGCTGGTCGCGCAAAAAGAGGGAATCAAGGTTGAAGATATTGCCGATGCTTTGGATGTTAATTTTAAGACGATTTCGGAGCATATCCGGCGGTTGGTGCAGGCGGGATTGGTGAACAAAAATTATCAAGGCCGGCAGGTGGCGCAAACTCTTTCGCCCTATGGCAAACGGTTCGTTGAATTTATACAGACATTCCAACATTCTTGAGAATGTGAGAATGTCCGTAATGATATTATGGGGATTAAAGTTGTTGGAGGGGATATAACAAAATTGGCGGCGGAGGCGATTGTTAACGCGACCGATGAAAGAATGTCGGGCGGCGGCGGGGTGGATTTGGCGATTCATCGCGCGGCCGGGTCCAAATTGCTGGCGGAATGCAAAAAATTGAACGGATGCAAAACCGGGGAGGCCAAAATTACCAAGGGCTATAATCTGCCGGCAAAATATGTTATTCATACTGTTGGTCCGGTTTATGGCCAAGAAAACGGCAACGAAGAGAAATTATTAGCCGACTGCTATAAAAATTGTTTGCAACTGGCAAAAGAAAACAACATAAAGACGATCGCGTTTCCGGCAATATCTACGGGTGTTATATGGTTGCTCCAAAGAAGACGCGGCCAAAATCGCCATTGCCGCGGTCAAAGAATTTTTTGTCGCCAATCCCGATAGTTTTGACCAAATTGTTTTCGTTTGTTTTGATGACCAAACTTTTGAAATTTATAAAAAATTATGTTGAGATTGGTGAAGCCGACAAAGAAATATGAAAAAAGCTGGCGCGAGGCAGTGGAAGAGTTTCGCAAAGATTCCAAAACGATCAAGTTGTGGGAAGTTTTGGGCAATCCGGATGATTTGGATGGGATAATCCGCAATGCTCGGTTGCATTCGCAAGGCAAGAATTTGCCGGCCGGTTGGGTGCCGTATGATTTGCTCTGGATGATTGACGGCGATGAAATTGTCGGAATTGCGAGCATCCGGCACGGATTAACCCCATTTTTGTTTAAAGCAGGCGGACATATCGGTTATGAAGTCAAGCCGTCAAAAAGGGGATGCGGATATGCTAATAAAATATTGCAATTGTCGTTAAAAAGGTTTGAAAAGTTAGGGATTGAAAAAATATTGGTTACCGTTTTTGAGAATAACGTTGCTTCATGGAAAGCCATTGAAAAAAACGGAGGAAAATTAAAAAACAGGGTTAAGGTTGAAAACGAAAAAGATACCACCAGAAGATATTGGATCAAATTATAAAATCATGAAAACTACATTTTGCCGGGTTAATACCAAAGATGAATTGCGGCTGGACGGATTGCTGATCAACCCGGAAGGTGGGGATTGCGGTTTATGGATTTTCTGTAATGTCAATGCAGATATTTTGAAATTATCCATATTGCCAATATAGATAATTTGCGGTTAGGTAAAATCAAAGTAAATATGCAAACGAAATTGATTGAGTTTAAAAATAAATGTGGGGAAACCTTGCGGGGGATAATCACCGCGCCTGACAAAAAGCCGCGCGCGGCGGCGGTTTTCTTGCAGGGGTTTGAACGCAATGCCACGGTGGAGAAAAAGTCAAAAATGACAGCCGGTGAATTGGCGGAGCGGGGCATAGTTTCGTTGCGTTACGATGCGGCCGGGTGCGGATTGTCGGATGGCGATTTTTCAAAATTTACTTTGAATGGCCGGGCGCGGGAATTGTCAAAAGCGCTGGAAGTTTTTCAGAAAGAATTCGGCGGATTAAAAATCAATTTTGTCGCGCATAGTTTGGGAATGTGTCCGCTGGCATTGGTTTTGAACGAGATTAAGCCGCTGATCAACAAAATGGTGTTTATCGCGCCGGCGTTGAACCAGAAAGACCTGATGAGATTTTATTTTGTCCGCGACTCAATGAAGGAAGAAAAGAGGCAAGCAAAAATAACATGGGATAATTACAAACAATATTTGGATGAGGGCAAATTTTTGCAAGATTGCGCGCGGGCCGGAAAAATGGTGCGGGAAAATTATATCAACCCCGATTATTTCATGGAGGCCAAAGATTTTGATTTTTCCCATAACTTTGACGAGATAAAAGAAAAAGTTTTGCATGTGCACGGCGAATTTGATTTGTCGGTGCCTCTGGAAAGTTTGAATGTCAAATTTCCGAACCGGATAATCGTCAAAGGCGGCGATCATGATCTGGAGCGCCCGGATTTTTGGGGGCAGTGGTTTTCGCAAGCAGTGGAATTTTTAACCGAATGAGCAAATTTGCAAAAACAAAAATTACGGCCAATGACAAAATGCAGAGGGGGTATATTTACTATTTGACCGCGGCGGCGGGGGAGAATTTCGCGCCGGATTTTTTGCCGGAATTGATGCCAAAGCAGATGCTGGCGATGGGAATATTCGGCGGCAAGTATATGACCGATTGCCAAAATGAATTTCCGGCGGATTGGTATCAAGACGCCAAATTAAATCCGAATTTTCACGATCCCAAATTAAATTATTTCGGGGTTAACGCGTCTCAGCCACTGTCGGTCTGGCGCCAAAAGGGATGGATTCATCCGGCGGATCCTCGGGGGTGGTTTCAGTGGTATTGCCGCTATTACATTGGCCGGCGCATGCCCGAATATGACCAATGGCAGATCAAGCGCTGGAAAGCGATGGCCCGCCATATCGCCCAAATCAAAAAGAACTGCGCGCCGCGCGATCTTTCGTGCTGCCGCCGCCAGCGCCAAGCCGTTTTGCACTGGGCATA
>DIWQ01000002.1 GCA_002423555.1 Patescibacteria group bacterium UBA6102 | reverse complement strand
TGAGCATCACCAAGACCGTGAGCAACCTCTCATTGGGAACGGGCTATCAGGGCACGGTGAGCGCCAATCCGTTAAACACCGTGGCTTACCGCATCGTCGTTGCCGGCATCGGCGGCACCGCCAATAATGTGACGGTTACCGACGCGGTACCCGCCGGCATCACCAACATCCGCGACCTGCGGGTGGACGGCATCGCCGCCAACGGCAGTTTGTCCTCGGGCATCAGTCTGGGCACGATCGTTTCCGGGCAAACCAAAACGATCGCCTACACCGCCACCGTGGCCAATGAAGCCAGCTTCGTCTATGGCCAAACCACGTTAACCAACGTGGCCACGGTTACCGCCGACGGCAAGTCCGCCAACTCCAGCGCCGCGGTGGCGGTCAACCGCCAGGCGGTGATGGGCGCGACCACCATTTCCACCGGGTTTGACAATCAAACCCTGGCGGGACTGGGCCTCGGCCTGGCCGCGGCGATTCTCTGCCTGGCCTGGGTGACAAAGACCCAAATCATTGATCCCAAACGCGATCCGCGCGCAATCCTGCGCGAAAAGATCGCGGCCATCCGGAAAGGAATGTAGCGCGCGACTCCGGAATTTGAAAAGCTCCCGCAAGGGAGCTTTTTTGTTTTGTCCGGCAATGCCCGGCCAATTTTTATGATTGCATTTTACGCGGCGGGTCTGATTGCGCCGGGAATTCCGGAATGATACCATAACATATGAAAACGAAACTCTCCGAAAAATCTTTTCGCGGCAAAGTTTTTGAAACTGTCAAAAAAATTCCCCGAGGGAAAACTTTGACTTACAAAACGGTGGCCGAAAAAGCCGGAAGTCCGAAAGCTTATCGCGCGGTGGGCAATATATTGCACGGCAATTATGATCCCGCCATACCTTGCCATCGCGTCGTGCGCTCGGACGGAAATCCCGGAGGATGGAACCGAGGGAAGCGAAAGAAAGCGGAATTGTTAAAAAAAGAAAAACTTTAATTGCCTTTTAACTATTAGCGGACATCCTTACATTCTCAAGAATGTTGGAATGTCCGTAATTACTGTTGAAACGCTTGACGGAAAGGGAAATCCATTTTAATCTCAAAACGAGCTTTTTGCGCGATTTTTTGTGGCGCAAGCTCAATTCGCACCTTGTCAACTGAATATGAAACTTTGGCAAGGCGCGATTGTTGCAAAAATATTGAGGCTAAGTAATAATCCTTGATCAATGATTTGAGAGGTGGGGAAAATGGGGAAATTGGATAAACTATTGGACATACCAATTAACGAATTAACAGAGTCGGAAAAATGGCAAATTAGAGTTTTGTTCGTACTGGACTTTGCCCATTTCTGGGCGGCAGATTCGCTTTATTTGCTAAAAACGAGAATATGGAACGCCAGACTTTTACTCTGGTGGTATCAGTTGTATATCAGACCGGATGAATTTGATGTTTCGCTTGAATTTGATGGGGCGGCTTGGCGAGTAATGTCAAAAAAAAGACGGTATCAATATGCCCGCGATTTAGCCGTGAGGCGTCGGATTGCTCATACTCGCAATAGATGCGGCATTGAGAATAATTGGCGATTGGTTATTGAAGACATAGTCAACCATATTATGCCGTCTGTGGACTATGAGATGGCGCGAAAAGATGTGGAAAACAAATCAATAAATATTTTGTGGTATGTTATGCGCAAGAGAAAAGGTGACTTGGATGGGGAAAAAGAATAAGAAAGGCGGTAAGGGTGAAATTGAGAGTGTGAAAACTTTTGCCGAGTTAGCGAAGTTCTTAAAAATTCACAAAGAGATTAAATGGGAATGGGGCAAGGGAGGGACCATACAAGGCGATTATTATGAGAGCGAAAAAAGGTATCGGATAAAAGTGTTCAGTACCAAGGAAAAAGGTGGATTGAGCGCAAACTTTCACGGGTCAAATTTCATTGGCTATTCAAGCAGTCCGTTATGGTGGGATTTTAAATATGGAATTTCCGTAACCCTTGGCAAAAAGAAGGTGGTTGAATTTTTCGGGCATAGCAATTCCACGGGCTCTATTAAAATGTTAGATGAGATTGGCGCGGCAATGGCGGAGCGTCAAGGGCTTCCTTTTTTATCAAGAAGGGAATTTCTTGATTTCTGGGAATGGTTGTTGACTTGTGTACCTAACGAGGCGGTTAAGAAGTAGACTAAATTATCTACTTTTTCTTTTATTCTATTTCATTATCACTCGGGGGGGTTGACTGATAATTTGGAAATGATAGAATGAGAACACAAACAGTTTTCAGTTTTCAATTGCCAATTTTCATTGAATTTTCAATGAGTCAGTTTTCAAATGAAATTTAGCATTTTGGTTTGAATCATTGGTAAAATGATCATCCATTAAAAATTGAAAAATGAAAACTGGAAATTTATGCGGATTAGCGAGCGGCAAAAAACGATATTGGACATGATAATCAGGGAATATGTGGAATCGGCGCGGCCGGTGTCTTCGCAATATCTGGGGGAGAGGTATGATTTCGGCATCTGCCCGGCGTCAATCCGCATTGAAATGCAAAAGCTCACCGATGACGGATTTTTGACTCAGCCGCACACTTCCGCGGGGCGGATTCCCACCGACAAGGGCTATCGGTTGTTCGTGGATCAATTGGCCGAGGGCGACGGTTTTACCAAAATCAGCCTGGATTTTGGCGCCGGATTGGAGCAAAATGATAATTTTGATGATTTCTTCGGCACCATGCGCGATCTGGCGCAAAGCGCGGCGGCGGTTTCCGAAGCGCTGGTGCTGGGCTATATGAAAGACGCGGACGTTTTTTTCAAAGAGGGCTGGGAAGAAGTGTTGCGCCAGCCCGAATTCGGCCGGCGCGACTTGATGGATAACTTTTTGGACTATCTGGATTATTTGGAAAACAATATTGAGAAAATGAAACCGGCCGATGATTTTGAAATTTTCATCGGGCAGGAAAATCCGTTTCCCAAGGCCAAAGAACTGGCGGTGTTTTCCATGGTGTTTGAACCGGCGCCGCAAAGAGAAGTGATTTTTTCGCTGGTGGGACCCAAACGCATGGCCTATGATAAAAATATCGCGCTGGCCAACGAGATCTTGAAAATGTTTAATTTATAAAATCCAAAATCCGAAGCTCAAATGTCAAATCAAGTTCAAAATCCAAAGTTAAAAGAATACGCAAAAATACGCATTCAATTTGATATTTAGATTTAGGATTTGATTTGACATTTGGATTTTGACATTTGGATTTAAATTGGATGGAAAAAGAAATTGAGGTTTTGCAAAAAGAATTGGATGAGGTGAAAAAACAGGCTGAGGCGAATTTAAACGGCTGGAAGCGGGCCAAGGCGGATTTGATCAACTACAAAAAAGAAGAAGGCCAAAGAATGGAGGAATTCGGGAAATATAACCGGCAGGCGTTTGTCTTTAATCTTTTGCCGATAATGGACAGCCTGGATCTGGCCGAAAAAAATCTTTCAAAAGATTTGAAAAGCGATGAACAAGTGAAAGGATTGCTGATGATCAAAAAACAGCTGGAAGATTTTTTGAAAGCCAACGGGGTGGAAGCGATCGCCGCCCAAGGAGAGAAATTCAATCCCGAACTTCACGAAGCGGCGCAGATGGAGGAGTGCCCAGGCGAAGAATCGGGAACGATCATTGAAGAAATACAAAAAGGATATATGATTGACGGATGCCTCTTGCGCCCGGCAAAAGTGAAAGTGGCAAAGTAAAAAAATTTAAAATTAAAAAATCAAAATTAAAAATGACAATGTAAAATTAAAAATGAAAAATACAACAATATTTTACATTTTGATTTTTATATCTTCAATTTTTAAATATTATGGAACAAAATCAACAACCGAATCAACCGCAGTTGCAGATAAAGGTGCGCGACGAGGAATTGAAGGGCGCCTATTCCAATTTGATGCAGATTTTGCACACCAAGGAGGAGTTCGTGCTGGATTTCTTTTTGAACGCGCCGCCGCAGGGGATTTTGGCCAGCCGTGTAATTGTTAGCCCGGGCCATGCCAAGCGAATCGTGGCCGCGCTGGCCGAAAACATCAAAAAATACGAAGAAAAATTCGGCAAGATTGAGGGCGGCGAAGCGCCGGAAGGAAAAATAGGATTCATCAAATAAATTCAAAATTCAAAATTAAAAAATCAAAATGACAATTTAAAATTAAAAATTGTCAAATGTTAAAATGGAGCGATAGCGTAATTTTTTAATTTTAAATTTTGCTAATTGGCGTTGGAACAAGAAAAAATTTTCAAATCCAAAACAGGCCAAATTGAAAATCAATCGAATTTCCGACGCAAAAATATGGCATTGATACCTTATCGCGGCGGATGGGATATTGATCGCTGGTTTGACGACGATGACTGGATGAATTGGCCGTCGTTCCAGCTGATGAAGATGCCCGAAGCGCCCAAAATGGATGTCTATGAAAAGGACGGCAAAGTGGTGGTGAAGGCCGAATTGCCGGGCTTCAAACGGGAACAGATTGACGCTCAGATCAAAGACGGCGTGCTCACCATTGAGGCCAAATCCGAAGAAAAGAAAGAGGAGGACAACAAAAAGAAGGGCTATTGGCGCAAGGAAATCCGCCACGGCTATGTCAAACGGGCGGTTGCCTTGCCCGAAATTGACGAAAGCGGAGTCGAGGCGGAATTTGAAAACGGCGTGTTGAAAATCACCGCGCCTAAAGCTGCGCCGCAAGTTGAAGAAGCGAAAGCCAAAAAGCTGGAAATCAAAGGGAAATAGAATCGTAGAATATAATGCCTGTTTTGGAAAACGGCGGGGCGCAAGCCCCGCCTCCGCCTGAACGGCGGAAATTCAAAATTCGAAGCACGAAATTCAAAAGAAATCCGAATTTTCAAATGTCCAAATTTTTTAAACAGGATTTCGTTTTAAAAATTTGAATTTTGAAAATTTGAGAATTGTTTCGATATTCGGATTTCGATATTTGAATTTAAAGGTAAAATAATAGTTGGAGAAAATATAAAGCAAATTCTTGAGATTGACATTTAAAATAAACAATTAATAAAAAAATTATGGCAAGAACAATCGGAATTGATCTGGGAACCACAATGTCGGAAATGGCCGCCATTATCAACGGCGAACCAAAAATATTGGAAAACAAAGAAGGATCGCGGTTGACACCGTCGGTGGTGGCGCTCACCAAGACCGGCGAGCGGCTGGTGGGGGTGCTGGCCAAGCGCCAGCAAATCACCAATCCGAAAAACACCTTGTTTTCGGTGAAGCGGCTGATCGGGCGGCGGTTTGCCGACCAGGAAGTGCAAAAGGATTTGAAACTTTTGCCCTATGAGATGCGCGAACGCGCGCAGGACGGCGGCGTGGAAGTGAAGATGGGGGACAAGTGGTATGCGCCCGCGGAAATTTCGGCGATGGTTTTGCAAAAAATCAAGCAGGATGCCGAGTCAAAATTGGGGGAATCCGTAACCGGCGCGATCATCACGGTGCCGGCCTATTTTGACGACTCGCAAAGAAAGGCCACCAAACTGGCGGGCGAGATCGCCGGCTTTGAGGTGAAGCGGATTATCAATGAGCCGACGGCCGCGGCATTGGCTTACGGATTGACCAAAAAGAAGAACGAGCAGGTGCTGGTCTATGATTTCGGCGGGGGGACCTTTGACGTTTCCATTCTTGACATTTCCGAAGATACCGTGGAAGTGAAAGCGACCGGCGGCGACAATCATTTGGGCGGCGATGATGTGGATCAGCGGATTATGGATTGGCTGGTGGCCGAATATCAAAAAGACAACGGGGTTGATTTGTCCAAAGACGAACTGGCGCTTCAAAGATTGAAAGAGGCCGCTGAAAAAGCGAAAATTGAACTGTCCACGGCGATGGAAACCGAGATCAATCTGCCGTTTATCACCAGCGACGCTTCCGGACCCAAGCACTTGTATTACAAGCTCAGCCGCGCGAAACTGGAAGACTTGGTGCGCGATTTGATTGAACGCTCCGTCAATTTGGTGCGCCAGACTTTGGGCGATGCCAAGATGGCGCCGCAAGACATTGAGGAAATCGTTTTGGTGGGCGGCCAGACGCGGATGCCGATAATTCAAGAAGAAGTGAAGAAATTTTTCGGCAAAGAGCCCAACAAATCCATCAATCCCGACGAAGTGGTGGCCATCGGTGCGGCAGTGGAGGCGGGAATTCTGCAAGGCGAGGTGAAAGATGTTTTACTGCTGGACGTGACGCCGCTTTCTTTGGGGATTGAAACGATGGGGGGCGTGAACACGATTTTGATTTCCAAAAACACCACCGTGCCCACGGCCAAGTCGCAGGTCTTTTCCACCGCCGCCGACAACCAAACTTCGGTGGAGATTCATGTTTTGCAGGGCGAGCGGCCGATGAGCGCGGACAATAAATCTTTGGGCAAATTCATTTTGGACGGCATTATGCCCGCGCCGCGCGGCATTCCGCAAGTTGAAGTTTCGTTTGACATTGACGCCAACGGGATCTTGAGCGTGACCGCCAAGGACAAGGCGACCGGAAAAACCCAGAGTGTCCGCATTGAAGGCTCGGCGGGAATTTCCAAAGAGGAGGCCGAGCGGATGAAGCAGGAAGCGCAGGCCAATGCCGAAAGCGATCACAAAAAACAGGAATTGATTACGGCGCGCAACAACGCGGATAACTTGATTTATACCGCGCAAAAAGCAATGCGCGATGCAGGCGACAAAGTTTCCGCTGACGCCAAGAAAGAAATTGAAGAAAAGATTGAGGGCTTGAAAAAAGTCCAGAGTGGGGATAATATGGAGGAGTTGAAGGCCAAGTCCGACGATTTGTCGCAAACGCTTTCCAAAATCGGCGCGCAGATGTATCAACAGCAATCCGGCGCGGGAACGCAATCCGCCGGCAACGAAGCGGCGGGTTCCGCCGGAGACGGCAAAAAGAAAGACGAAGGCGCCGCGGAAGGGGAATATCAGGAAAAATAATAAAATAAATCCCAAGAACCAAATTCCAAGCTCCAAATAATATTCAAATCTCAATATTAAAAATTTAAATATTGAATATTGAAATTTACTTTGTTATTTGGTGCTTGGTTCTTGGAATTTTAAATTATCGTGAGTAAGGATTACTACAAAATTCTGGGAGTGCAAAAAGAGGCGACGGCCGACGAGATCAAAAAGGCCTATCGCGCTTTGGCGCATAAATATCACCCTGATAAAGGCGGCAGCGCCGAAAAGTTCAAAGAGGTTAACGAGGCCTACCAGGTGCTTTCGGACAAACAGAAGCGCCAGCAATACGATCAATTCGGCAATGCGTTTGACGGTAAAGGATTTTCGGGATTCGGCGGCGCGCAAGCGGGGCAGGACGGCTGGTTTTGGGGACGGCCCGGCGCCGAGTTTGACGTGCAGTTTGAAGATTTGGGCGATATTATGCAGGAGATGTTCGGTTTTGGCCAGCCGCGGCGGCGGCGCGACGGCAAGCGCGGCAAAGACATTCGCGTGGACGCCGAAATTACCCTGGAAGAGGCGTTCACGGGCGCGCAAAAAGAATTCAATATTTCCAAGAATGTCGCTTGCCCCCGCTGTTCGGGAAGTGGCGCCGAACCCGGCACCAAAATCAAGGAATGTTTTTCCTGCCGTGGCACGGGGCAGGTTCAGCAGATCAAAAAAACCTTTTTGGGGTCCTTCACCAAATATACCGTTTGTCCGGAATGCCGCGGCGAAGGCTATCGCCCCGAAAAACCCTGCAATGTGTGCCAAGGGGAAGGCCGGGTGAAAACCGAAGAAACAATCAAGGTGGACATCCCCGCCGGCGTGGACAACAATCAGGTAATAAAATTGGAGCAAAGAGGCGAGGCTGGCCGGAAAGGCGGGCCCGTCGGAGATTTTTATGTGCGGGTGTTTTTGAAAGCGCATCCGGTGTTTGAACGCAAAGGCGACGACCTTTATATTTTGCGCGAAATTCCGCTGTCTTTGGCGGCGTTGGGAGGGGAGGTTGGCGCGCCCACGATTGAAGGAAAAGATATCCTGCTGAAAATTCCTTCCGGTACCGAGTCGGGGAAAATTTTCCGCGTTTCGGGCAAAGGTATCACGCGTTTCAACGGTTTTGGCCGCGGAAATATGTATGTGCAGATTGAGATCGCCGTGCCCAAAAAGCTGAGCAAAAAACAAAAAGAGATTCTGGAACATTTGCGCAAGGAAGGGCTGTAGCCGCCAAAGGCGGAGTTGCCAATCTTCAATTTCCAAATTCCAAAAATTAAAAAACCGGCGCCGCCGGTTTTTTTGGTCTGTCCGGCAAGCGGCCGCTTTGGGGATAACCGTTCACTGGGGATTTAAAATTAAAGGGGTCTATCCCTCGTTACTGCGAGGGATAGACCCCTTTAATTTCGCGCTTAAAATTCTTTTGCCAGGGTCTAACCGCTCGCGATTATCCCTCGGATTATCTCGGGACAAGCGCGAGGGATAGACCCTCAAAATACAATCCCCAGTGAATGGTTACTCTCGGGGGAATGGCCGGTTTTTGAAATCTGTTTTATAATCCAATTATAAATAATTTTTATTATCTCAATGAAACACGTACATTTTATTTTCAAGACGATTTTTGTTGCGAGCTTGTGGTTAATGTTTGGCTTTTTGAATGTCGCCGGTGCGGCCAACTACGAGTGCGGCGCGGCGGGCGAGGTGCAGGGATGCCGGGTCTGCCGCCAAACGCTGGGGAGCGGCGGGAACCTTGCTCATCATTGGGGCGACGACAGCACGCGGTGCGCCGCCGGCCAGGCGTGCGTTAGCGGCACTTGCATCGGCGGTCAGCCGCCGTTGCCGCCGTCTTATGATATTATCGTTACCAAGTCCGGAAGCGGGGCGGCGGCAAAAAACGCTTCGGGTAACACGATTTCTTCCGGAACGGATTACACCAAAATTCTTCGCGACGCGATTGCCGCGACCCCCGACCACGGATCGCTGTATATCGGCGCCGGCGTCTATGACGGATTGCGCGCCGACCAAAACATTCCGATAAACAACGTTCTTTCCGGATCGCAGGCGCATTATTACACCGCGCTTCCTTTGCGGGGGAAAAATATCCATATTTACGGCGCGGGTATGGGGCAGACCATTCTCAAGCTCGGTGACAATCAATATTATTCCGGGCATCAGGCGCTGATATTTTTTGCCAGCAATGGTTTGGGGCTGGGATACACGGCGCTTACTTTGGCGAATATGACACTGGACGGCAACAAGGATAAACAGGCGCCGTTTTGGTATGATGGCGCCGGACTGATTCTCACCGGCGGCGAAAGGACCGGCGGCAAATTTTTCAATCTGGAATTAAAAAATTCTCCGAACACCGGCCTGTATCTGGGCAACAATGGCAGTGGCTGGGAAGCTTACGCCTATCTGGACAATATCTACAGCCACGATAACCGGCAAGCGGGAGTCGTTTTTGACAACGGTGAAAAAATAAGGGCCAGCCGCTTGAAATTTGTCAACGACGGCACTGTCGCTTCCGGCACGGTGGCCCTTCAAATCATCAATGTGGGCGACCACAAACTTGATTTGACGATTGACGGCGCCGAAATCAACAACGGAATATTAAAGATCGGCAACGAGGAATATCCGGGAGCTGGCGGCATCACGATAAACAATTTGAAAATTAACACGAATATCTCAAATCTCGGGCTTATCGGCGCGGTATACATTAAAAACAACCATAACACGCCGTATCCGCTGGCCGATCGGGGAGAGATCAGAATCGGAATAGATTCAATAACCACCAACACAACTTCAAAAAATCACGCGGTCTGGATTGAACAAGAGCCGGTGCCGGTGGTTCTGAGCGGGGGGTTGATTGATGCCGGCGTTGACATCTATGCCAACCGGGCGAAGTCGCTGGCGGTTGAGGCGGTGCGTCTCAAATCAAGTTTTAATTCCCTCGTCGCCGAAAACTCCACGGTCCGTTGCAACAACTGCGTTTTTGAGCCGGCCAGCGGGCAATATATGTACAGCACGGTCGGCGCCGCGGAGATTTATTTAAACAATTCAACGACGGTATCCCTGCAAAAAACCGGCGTATCTTCGGGAAAAATCTATGGCGCGTTAAGTCTCAATGTTCCCTGCGCCAACGAATGTTCGGCTTCCGGAGCTAAAAGATGCGCCAGCGGTATGGTGCAAACGTGCGGGTTTTCGGGTGGTTGTTTAAAATGGGGGTCGGGGTCAGCCTGTCCGTCCGGACAAATATGCCACGACGGGAATTGCGTCGCCGCGTGCGCTCCCAAGACCTGTTCGGTTTTGGGCTATGATTGCGGCACTGCCACCGACGGTTGCGGCGCAACGATCAATTGCGGCGCCTGTTCCGGCGGTAAAACTTGCTCGGCGGGAAAGTGCGTTGCCGATTGCGTTCCCAAAACCTGCGCCGCACAAGAATATGCTTGCGGTTCTTGGGACAACGGTTGCGGCGCAACGATCAATTGTGGCACCTGCCCCGACGGGAAAACCTGCTCAGCGGGAAAGTGCGTTGCCGATTGCGCCAGCCGCGCGAGCAAAAAATGCGACGGCAATATTTTGTATTGGTATAATTCCTGCGGCGTTCAGGAAGGGTTGGCGCAAAACTGCGGCGCCGACGAGCTGGCGTCAAATTATCGCTGTGCGGGAAATCAAGTTCAGCGCCAAGTATTAAGGCGGGGATGCTCGGAGGACGAGTGCTTTGCCGATTCGCATTGGCAGGACACTTTCAATTGTCCCGACGACAAAGTTTGCCGCGACGGCGATTGTGTCGCCCCCGAAGACGATTTTGAAACGGAATCGCCGAGTGTCGCGGAAGAAGAAGCTAATACGAGATATGAAATGACCCGGGCCGAAATTTTAAATCAGATCGCCCAGATCAAGCAATTGCTGATACAATTGATAGCTCAGCTTATCGGAGAGTTGCAAAAACAATTGCCTTGAAGTCTTTCCAAAACAATGCAACGCTTGCGGCGGGTATTTTGTGCAAATTTAAAAACGGCAAAAGCCGTTTTTAAATTTTATCGGTGCCTGCACTGCGTGGCCTTGGCAAAGCAAGTGCCCCTGGGGGGAATCGAACCCTCGTTAGCTGCTTAAAAGGCAGTTACTCTACCATTGAGTTACAGGGGCGGATTTTTTTGCAATGCAAAAAAATAGTTAATTGTTAATAGCTAATAGTTGATGGAAAAAATACAATTACTCAATCAACAAAAGAAGTGTAGCACCTTTTATTGTTTTTGTCATCCCCAAAGCGCGCAACCATTCACTGGGCTTAAAATTAAAGGGGGTCTATCCCTCGTTACTGCGAGGGTTAGACCCCCTTTAATTTTCGCGCCCAAAATTCTTTTGCCAGGGTCTAACCGCTCGCGATTATCCCTCGGATTACCTCGGGACAAGCGCGAGGGATAGACCCTCAAAATACAATACCCTCGGTGAGTGGGCACCAAAGTGTTGCGGGAGATTGTTTTTTATCAAAAAGGGGTGATGCTATATTTATGCTATGTATAAATATAGCATTTGGCGCGGGGAACAAGCCGGATGGCGGCAAAGCCTTTGATTTTTCATATTTCATGCGGAACATTGCGGACAGTCGCGGAAAAATTGATAAAAAAGGCAAAAAAGATTAGAATCAAATTGTTAAAAACGCTTCCGAAACAATCGGAAAGCGCCCCAAAAAACAAAATTATGAAAAGAAAAAACATTTTCAAATTGATTGCCAGTATCGTGATTTGCCAGGCGGCGGCGCTGATCGGATCAATGTTCACAATGCCGGCGGTCGGAGGCTGGTATGCGGAATTAAACAAGCCTTCGTGGACGCCTTCCGGCGGAGTCATCGGCGCGGCGTGGACGGTAATCTATCTTTTGATGGGGGTTTCGCTTTATCTGGCGTGGGCCAAAAATTTCCAAATTTCGGAAAATCTTTCGGGAATGGCCGCGCGCGCGTGGAATTGCATTTCGCAAAAATTGCTTGATGGCGCCTGGCAAAAACAAAATATCATNNGAATTGAAAATGCCCGGATGGGCGTTTTTTGAATTGCTGATGCTTTGGGCCGCGATCGCTTACACGATTGCCAATTTCCGGCGCGTGTCCAAACCGGCGGCATATCTGCTGTTGCCCTATATCGCGTGGGTGACTTTTGCCGGCTATCTTAATTTTGTCATCTGGCAGATGAATTGATTCATTTATGGCATATATCAAACGCGAAGAATTTTGGGAACGGAACGAATATGAAATGTGCCAAATATTCGGCGATTTGCTGTTTATGAACGTGGAAAAGTTTTCGCCTGATTTGGCCGATGATCCGGACAGAGTTCGTTTGGACGAGAAAGATATCGCGCTTCTGGATAAAAGCAAAATATTGAATCGCATTTTTCGCAAGTGGATGCAAACCACATGGCTCAATGAAGGCGATTCGCAACATTTTGACGGCGCCACTCCGCGGCAGGAGATGGCGGCTCTTTACCCCGATCTTGATTTGGGCCGCGATTTTATTTCGGCAAAATTGCAGAAGAACCAAAACGGGGAATGGGCGGTGGTTCCGGCCTATTTTTCCCGAAAAATGTTAAAAGAATCGGGCAATGGCGGCGTGTTTGAATTGGGATTGAAAAACATAAAAAGCGCCAAATGGGGAGAAGCGGTGCCGCCGCATTTTGATTGCGAATTTGCCGCGTTCCTTGGCGTTTTGGACATCAGTGCGCGATTCGGCAGAGTGGCGAAAAAATTCAAAAGTGACTTTGACCGGTATTTTTCCTTGTTTTTTCATGCCGCGCCCGCGCAAGTGATTTTAAATTCCGGCATAAATTTGGAAGAAGAGAAATTTGTCAAAATGACGTATGAGCTATGCTGTTATTTAAATTGGCTTTTTGAGCATCAGAGAAAGGAGAAAGACGATTTTTTCGGTATGGATCCGGTTTTTCGCGTAATTTGGGGAATTTTCCAAAAATTTCGCCCGAGTCTTGCCGGCTATGAAGAAATGGTACAATTGGATGAGGCGGCAATGGTGCGGCTGGCCAAAAACGGCAAAGAATTGCGAAAGTCAATTGAAATTTTTCATCGCTTGGGGGTTGCCTTTGACCGTTATTTCCTTTTTCCCATTGACCGCTATTTTGGCGGAATGGAATGCGTTTGGACGAGCCGCGAATCGTTTTTTGACGAAATGGGATTGACGATAACTTTTTTGAAAAACAATCTCAAGCCGCCGGAATTCAATCCTAAGGCCAAAAAAGATTTTGATATTACCGACACATTGTCCGATTTGAAATATATTTGGTTTGCGCCGCCCACCGCCTTCCGTTTTCTGGAATCTCTCTATAATGATTAGCCGAGTCTATTCCCGGCGCTTGCTTTGCGGTAACCCGAGGGATATTTGCCGTGAGTGATTGCAATACGGGAATTGGCATAATGGGATATATAAGGTATAAAAAATATATGAAAGTGAAAATGGATGGAAAAAAGAGTAAGCTCTGTTTTTTTATGAAAGGCGTGATTAAAAAGATATTATTTCCGGGATTATTGGCGATTTCCGCGGCGTTTGCGCCGGGGGCGGTTTTGGCGCAAAATTCGGTCAATGTTTATTTTTTCTGGGGGCAGGGGTGTCCGCATTGCGAACACGAAAAAGAATTTTTGGCCGAGATGGCGGCCAATCGTCCGGAAATTGCGATAAAAGATTTTGAAGTATGGGGAAACTCCGAAAATCGCCGCATTTTGGGAGAGTTGGGAAAGGAATTGAATGTTGATGTCTCCGGCGTGCCGTTCACTGTGGTGGGCGATAAGTATTTTATCGGCTGGTATGACCGCGCCTCCACGGGCGCGGCGATTGAAGCCGCCGCGGCAACGGCGATTGCGCAAGGTTGTCGCGACATTGCCGCACCAATCATTGATCCGGAGGAAACCGCGGTGCCGGAGAATGGCAGTTGCGGAGATAACGGCAAAACGGAAATTCCCGAAAAAATAAATGCGCCGTTTTTGGGGCAAATTTCAATCAAGAGTTTGTCTTTGCCGGCGATCACCGTGGTTTTGGGCGCGTTGGACGGGTTTAATCCGTGCGCGATGTGGACGCTGTTGTTTTTGATCAGTCTGCTTTTGGGAATGAAGGACAGAAAGCGGATGTGGATTTTGGGATGCTCTTTTATCGGTGCCTCGGCGCTGGTTTATTTTTTGTTTATGTCCGCGTGGCTTAACCTGTTGCTTTTTATCGGTTTTATTCTGTGGGTGCGGCTGGCGGTGGGTGGCGTGGCGGTTGCCGCCGCCGTTCATAACCTGAAAGCTTATTTTTCCAAAAAACCGGCGGTGTGCGCCAATGCCGCCGATCCCAAAAGAAAAAAAGTTTTTGAACGGTTGAAAAATATCACCCTGCAAAACAATTTTTATCTGGCGCTGGGGGGGATCGTTCTGCTGGCGTTCGCGGTCAATTTGGTGGAGCTTATCTGCTCGGCGGGGTTGCCGGTGATTTTCACCCAGATATTGTCAATGAGCGGCTTGAGCCAGTGGCAATATTATTCATATATCGCGCTGTATATCTTGGTGTTTATGGCCGACGATCTGTTTGTGTTTTTTGTCGCGATGACCACCTTGAAAATGGCGGGCATTACCACCAAATACCAAAAAGTGTCGCATTTGATCGGCGGTGTTTTGATGCTGGTCATCGGCCTCCTGCTGATATTCCGCCCCGAATGGCTGATGTTGGGCTGACTATTGAAGGTTTTGGGCAAATGGGGTATGATGCTAATCGGGTATCGTTGAATAATTTAGTTTAATAGGCTAAATTTTTTTGGCCGAAAACACAACAATATGGTGAAAAAAGCGGCGAAAAAGGAAAAATTGATCGTGGTTTCTTTGGGGGGATCCGTGGTTTATCCCTACGGCGAAAAATACAACAACGGGCTGGACATCGGATTTTTGAAGGATTTGCGCCAGTTTTTGCTGGGGCAGGCAAAAAAAAGCGTTCGTTTTGTGATTGTGGTGGGCGGGGGCAAATCCTGTCGGATTTATCAAAAAGCCGCCCGCGAAGTACTGGGCGAAAAAAAGAACGACACCGATCTGGACTGGATCGGCATTCAAGCGACCAAAATGAACGCGCTGTTTGTGGCCAAAATTTTGCGGGAGATCGCTTTTCCGCAGGTGCTGGAGCGCGAACCCGGCAAAAAAGAGATCGCCGCTTTTTTGAAAAGCAACAAGAAAATTTTAATGGTTTCCGGATGGGAACCGGGGTGGTCCACGGACTATGACGCGATGCAATGCGCGGTTTTTTTTGGCGCCAAAGAAGTGATCTCCGCCAGTGACGCGCATTTTGTTTGCGACAAAGACCCGCGCAAATTTGAAGATGCCCGGCCGATCAAAGAACTCACCTGGCCGGAATACCAAAAATTGATTCCTTCCAAATGGGTACCCGGACTTTCCACGCCGGTGGATCCGGTCGCGGCGCGTTTTGCCAAAAAGAACAAACTCACGGTGAAAAAAATCAAGGGCAGTGATATTGAAAGTTTCCGCCGCGCCGTGGAAGGGGAGGATTTTGAAGGATCAATCATTCACGATTAAAAAAACGGGGAAACGCCGCGCCGCGGCGTTTTTCTTTTTTGTTCATACCATTATGGCCGAATCGCCGCAAAGCGAAATTCCCGCAGAATACAAAAATGGCGCCGTTGAATTTTTGGGTTGCAAAATAGACCTGTCCTTGCGGCCGCTGATCCCGCGTCCGGAAACCGAATTTTGGACGCGGCACGCGATTGCCGATCTGGCGCGGCGCGGGCGATCTGCCGGGCGCGTTTTGGATTTGTTCGCCGGTTCCGGGTGCGTCGGTATCGCGACTGCCAAAAATCTGCCCGCCGCCGCGGTTGATTTCGGCGATATTGACGCCGCGGCGGTGGAACAGATAAAGATAAATTTAAAGATCAACCGCCTGTCCGGAGAACGCGCGCGGGTTTTTCAGACCGATATTTTTGAAAACATTCCGCCGGGCGAATCCTATGACGCAATTTTGGCCAACCCTCCCTATGTCGCCGCGGAGCGCATCCGAGAAGTGCAAAGATCGGTGCTTGATTGGGAGCCCCGCCGCGCGCTTTTCGGCGGCGCCGACGGATTGGGAATTATTGAAAAATTTTTGCGCCGGGCGGATGATTTTTTGCGGCCCGGAGGAATAATATATATGGAATTTGACACATTTCAAAAAATCAGTATAATAAAAATGCTAAAAGGTCTTAGCTACGGATCGTTTGAATTTCATAAAGACCAATTTCAAAAATGGCGTTTTATCAGGATCAAAAAATAAAAAAGGCCAAAAAAGTGATTTTGCTGGAAAGCGATTCGCACCACATTGCGATGTACCGCCGGATGTTTCAGAATGCGGCGTTTGAGGTTGACTTGGCGCGCACCCGCGAAGAAATGCTGGAAGAATTGCGCGAAATCCGGAACGGCGAGGCGCCCAAGCCCGATTTGGTGTTGATGGATTTTGTTCTGGCCGACGGTTACGGCACGGAAGCTCTGCGCGCCATCAAAAAAAGCCATTTCACCCGCGACATTCCGGTGTTTGCGGTGACAAATTTTCAAAATCCCGATATGGAAAGAGAAATGAAGAAATCGGGAATCTTTCCGGACAAATATATGGTGAAGACCTGCCACACTCCCGCCGAACTGGTGAATGAAATGGAAAACTATCTGGAACAGAGGCCGGCCGGACCGGATCGGCCAAAAACGAATTTGGCCTAGGACTTTTCGCTTGATTCTTACCGCTCTTAAAAAGGGCGGTTTTTGGTTGTCGTAAATTTGGTCGGCTGTGGATAACCGGCCATTTTTAGCTTTATTTTGCTTGATTTGACATTGGGAATCTATGGGTTTAAAGTATGTATATGTGGGAGATTGTGTTGATTGGTGGAAAAATGTGGATAACCTTGCATTATCATGTTCATCGGCGAATATACCTATTCCATTGACGAAAAGAAGCGCTTGGCCGTGCCGCCCAAATTTCGCGCCGAATTGAAGAAGGGGGCGGTGATCACCCGCGGGCTGGATAATTGTCTGTTTTTGTATTCCCGCGAAGAATGGGAGAAGCTGGCGGAAAAATTGAGCCAGATGCCGTTGTCCCGCGCCGATGCGCGGGGATTCGCGCGGATTATGCTGTCGGGCGCCATGGAAGTGGATTTTGACAATCTGGGAAGGATTTTGGTGCCGGATTATTTGAAAGACTATGCCAAATTGAAGAAAAAAGCGGTGGTGGCCGGATTATATAGCCGCGTGGAAATTTGGGACGAAGAAGAGTGGAAAATCTACAAAGAAAAAATGGAAAAAGAGGCCGGCGATATCGCCGAAAGGTTGAATGAATTAGGGGTCTGACAAATTAAAAATTGAAAAATCAAAGATCAAAATGACAATCTAAAATTAAAAATTATTAAATCAAAATTCCGCGAGGAATTTTACCTTAATTTTTCATTTTGATATTTTAATTTTTAATTATAATGGTGCATATTCCGGTTTTGCTAAATGAGACGGTCGCGGCGCTGAACCCCAAGCCCGGCGAAAATTTCATTGATTGCACTTTTGGACGGGGCGGGCACAGTTTGGCGATTCTGGAAAGAACCGCGCCGCAGGGACGGATTCTGGCGATTGAGCGCGACGCGGAAAGCCTGAGCGCTCTGCCGCAAGAATTAAAGGAGCATCCGCGGATCGTCTTTGTTGGCGCTTCCTATGTCGATCTCGGCGAGATTGTCCGGGAAAAAGAATTTGAAAATATTGGCGGCGTTTTGTTTGATCTGGGGATGTCATCGTGGCATTTGGAGGAAAGCGGCAAAGGATTCGCGTTTTCCCGGGACGAATTGCTGGATATGAGATATGACCGGAAATCGCCGCTTACCGCCGCCGACATTCTTAACCGTTTTCCCGCCGCCGAATTGCGAAACATTTTCCAAAATTACGGACAAGAGAAAACGGCCGGAAAAATCGCCGCGGCGGTGGAAAGGGAAAGAAAAAAGAAAGAGATTGCCACTGCCGGACAGCTGGCCAAAATCATTGAAAGGGAAGCGGGCGCCCGCCGATGGCGCGCCGCCGCCGCCAGAATTTTTCAGGCGCTGAGAATCCAAGTTAATTGCGAATTTGAACACATTGAAAAAGGAATTCCCGCCGCGTTTGAAATTATCGCTCCCGGCGGCCGAATCGCGGTGATAACTTTTCATTCCGGGGAAGACCGGATTGTCAAAAACATTTTCAGGGACTTTTGCCGATCGGGCAAGGCAAAAACCGTTTATCCCAAGCCGATGGCGCCTTCCGAAGCCGAAATCAACCGGAATCCGCGCGCCCGTTCGGCAAAATTGCGGGTGCTGGAAAAAGTCTTGGCCGCGGAAGAACGTAATGCAAATGATAATCAACATTATGAGCAGAAAAACAAAAATCCGGGTAAAAAACATTGTTTTCAATTTTAAGGCCGCTTCTTCTTTTTTGATTTGCTTTCTGGTGGGCGCCGCGATTTTTCAGCTTAATTCCCATATCCACCAAAATTCATTGATCAACGACTTGGAAAAGGAGATTGTTGCCATCGCCGAAGAAAACAGTGCTTTGGAGGCCCGCCTTTCACAGTTGAACTCAATGGACGATTTTGACCGGTACCGCGCGGCGCAGGCGGAAAACTACGAAAAGATTGATCTTGCTTCGGTGCGCTACATTCAAGTCCCGGCGGGAGGATTCGCCAAAAGGTAAAATCGCATTCTGCCATGATTGCCAAAAGAGCGAAAAGCAAAACCCGCCGCTGGCGGATCAATCTGGTGCTGTTTTTTTTACTGGCGGCGTGCGCCGGCGTGGTTGGGCGCTTGTTTTATTTGCAGATCGTTCTCGGGGAGCGTTATCAGGTTCTGGCGCAGGGATTTGAAGTTTTCGCCCGCGACAATCAGGATATTTCGCGCGGCGAAATTTTTTTTGCCGGCGGCCAGCCGCTGGCCATCAACAAAGATTTTTTCTATTGCTATGCGTCGCCGATGAAAATCAATGACAAGGAGCAAGCGGTGCGCACCGTTGCACAAATTCTTGGCCTGGAAGAACAGTCTTTGCGGGATAAGTTCCAAAAAGAATCCCTTTACGCCTTTATCAAGGAAAAACTCGGCGATGCCGAAATTGAAGCACTGGAAAGGGCGGCAATTGAAGGTATTTACGTCAAAAAGAAAAAAATGCGCTATTATCCGCAAGGCGAGGTGGGCGGCCAGCTGGCGGGATTTGTTGACGACGACGGTGTCGGTCGCTACGGACTGGAAGATTATTACAACGACAAATTATCCGCCGGAGAAAGCATTTTTCTCAACATTGACCATAATCTTCAATACCAGGCTCAGCGCCTGATCGCGCAGGCCAAAGAAGATCTTAACGCGGTTTCGGGCGAAGCGATTGTGGCCAATCCGAAAACCGGCGCGATTCTGGCAATGGCCGAAACTCCCAATTTTGATCCCAACGACTATAAAAAGGTCGCCAAAGACGGGATTGAGATTCTGAAAAACGATTCCTGCCAAACCTTGTTTGAGCCCGGCTCGGTTTTCAAGGCCATCACGATGGCGTCGGCGCTTAATGAAAAAAAAGTGACGCCGGAAACGGACTATATTGATTCGGGAATGGTGAAGATCGGCGGCTGGCCGATTTACAATTATGGGCATCGTGCCTATGGCCGGCAGACGATGACAAATGTTTTGGAACATTCGGTGAACACCGGCGTAGTCTTCGCCCAAAGCCGGCTGGGGGATGGGCCGTTTGTTGAATATCTTGAAAAATTCGGCATTTTTGAGCCAACGGGAATCGATTTACCTGAAACCTTTTCGGACAATGCCGAGTTCAAAAAAGGCTACGCGATCAATTATGCGACGGCGTCGTTCGGGCAGGGGATTTGGATGACGTCAATTCAGCTGATCCGCGCCTATTCGGCGCTGGCCAACGGCGGCGTCTTGGTCCCTCCTTCGGTGGCAAAAATCAAACAAGAGGAAACGCCGCCGGCACGGCAAGTGATTGATCCGGAAACTTCAAAAACCATTGCCAAAATGCTGGCCAGCGTGGTGGACAACGGTTTTGGCAAATCGGCCAAAATCAAAGGATATTCCATCGCCGGCAAAACCGGCACGGCGCAAATGTCATGGTCCACGCTTGATATCAACGAAAGGGGATATTCCGA
>DIWQ01000067.1 GCA_002423555.1 Patescibacteria group bacterium UBA6102 | reverse complement strand
CTTAACAAGCCTGCTCTTGCGATTGCGCGATTTATGGTGTAGATTGAATTTGTTTGAAAAAATTCAGGAAAGATTTTTGCTCGCATGAACCCGCAATAGTGGTGGGAGTCGTTAAAATCAAATGTGATTTCAATATGGGAATGTTAAATAATGAAAACAAAAAAAAGGAAGGCCGTGATTTTTGGGGATTTTTGATCGCCGTCACCGCGTTGGCAAGTTTTGCCATCGGCAATTGGACCGCAACCTCCAGTTGTCCCAAACTGCCGCCCGCCGACGCGGATATGTCGCTTTTTTGGCAAACATGGCACGCCCTGGAAGATAACTTTGTGGACAAGGGCCAAATTGATCATCAAAAAATGATCTACGGCGCGATTTCGGGAATGGTGGCGGCGCTGGAAGATCCTTACACCTCGTTTTTCAACCCCGAAGATTCAAAAAAATTCCTGGAAGACACTTCCGGGGCGTTTGAAGGCGTGGGAATGGAGATCGGCATCAAGGAAAACCGGCTGTGCGTGATCGCGCCGCTGGAAAATTCGCCGGCAAAAGCCGCCGACATCCGCGCCGGAGATTTCATCACCCAAATTGACGGCGAGTCCACCGCCGGTATCACCACCGACGAAGCGGTGGATCTTATCCGCGGCCCCAAAGGAAGCCAGGTGAAACTCACGCTATTCCGGGAAGAGTGGAAAGAAACCCGTGATTTTGAGATCACGCGGGACGTGATCAAGGTACCCTCTTTGGACTGGGAGTTAAAAGACGGCGACATCGCTCATATCAAGCTTTATCAATTCACCGAAAAAGCAAGCGGCGATTTCAAGGCCGCGGCAATTGACATCATCAACAGTCCGGCAAAAGCAATCGTTTTGGACCTGCGCAACAATCCGGGCGGTTATCTGGCGGTGGCACAAGATATCGCCGGATGGTTCATTAAGAAAGGAAATGTCATCACTCGCGAAAGCTTCGGCGAAGGAATTCCTGAAACCGAACACAAATCCGCCGGGCCGGCACTGTTGGAAAAATATCCCGTCGTGGTAATTATTAATGGAGGTTCGGCATCCGCCTCGGAAATCCTCGCCGGCGCCTTGCGCGACAACCGCCAAGTCAAAATCGTCGGCACGCAATCTTTCGGCAAAGGATCGGTGCAGGAACTGGTGCCTCTGGCGGGAGGCGCGTCTTTGAAAGTGACCATTGCCAAATGGCTCACGCCCAACGGAGAACAGATTAGCGAGAAAGGATTAACGCCGGACACCGAAATCAAGATCAGCGCCGAAGACGAAGAAAACGAAAAAGACCCTCAACTGGAAAAGGCCATTGAAATTATTAAAGATATAAAGTAGAATACAAGAATTGAAAGTTGAAAAATCCCAAGTAGACAAGCTGGAAATGTTAAATAATCATTACCGCCAATAATTGATCATTAATCCGGAATTAAAAAATTTTTAATTTTACATTGTCATTTTAATTTTTGATTTTTAAATTTTAAACTTACTATGAAGGTCATACTCTTGCAAGACATTGAGAAATTGGGAAAGAAATTTGAAGTGAAAGAAGTTGCCGACGGATTCGCCAAAAACCATCTTTTACCGAAAAAAATGGTGCAGCCCGCCACGAAAAACGCTTTGATTTGGGCGCAAACCCAGCGCGAAATCGCCGCCAAGAGCGAAGAAAAAGAGTTAATTGAGATTCAAAAAAAGGTGAGCGCGCTTGATGGCCGGGAATTTGTTATGGAAGTCAAAACCGGCGAAAAGGATCAGTTGTTTGAATCGGTCAATTCCTCAAAAATCGCCGAACTTCTCAAGGAGAATGGGATTGATGCCGATAAGAAGCAGATTGACCTTAAAGAACCGATAAAGGAACTGGGCGACTGGCGGGTGAAAATCAATTTCCCACACAACCTGGAAGCTGAGATCAAAATAACGGTTGCCGCCGAACCGGAATGATTTTTGCGCCCCGCCGAAAACGGGGCGCTTCATTTTAAATTTTCAATTTTTTATGAGCAAATATATTTTCGTCACCGGAGGGGTAATGTCTTCCATCGGCAAGGGAATCACCGCCGCCTCCATCGGTAAAATTTTAAAAAGCAAGGGATTTTCGGTCACCGCGGTGAAATTTGATCCCTATATCAATGTTGACGCCGGCACAATGAATCCGATTGAGCACGGAGAGGTTTTTGTCACCGACGACGGCACCGAATGCGACCAGGATGTGGGCAATTATGAAAGATTTTTGGACGAGAATTTGAGCGCAAACAACTATGCCACCACCGGACAGGTCTATTTGTCGGTGATCAATCGCGAACGAAATCTGGAATATAACGGCAAATGCGTGGAAGTGGTACCCGACATTCCCAATGAAGTCATCCGGCGCATCAAAGCCGCGGCAAAAACCGCGGCGGCAGATTTCACCATTGTGGAGATCGGCGGCACCGTGGGCGAATACCAGAATATGCTGTTTTTGGAAGCCGCCCGGATGATGAAGCTTGGAAATCCCGGAAGCGTGTTGTTCGTTTTGGTCGGCTATCTGCCCATTCCGGCGACGGTGGGGGAAATGAAGACCAAGCCGGTGCAAAGCGCCTGCAAACTATTAAACGGCGCGGGCATCCAGCCGGATTTCATCATCGGCCGCGCCAGCCAGCCCATTGACGCGCCGCGCAAACAAAAAATTTCCATTTTCTGCAACGTTGATCCCAAAGATGTCATTTCTGCTCCCGACGCCGCCAGCGTTTATGAGGTGCCGTTAAATTTCGCCAACGATCATCTGGGAGAAAGGATTCTGCTGAAATTGAAAATAAGACCCAAAAAAAGGAATCTGAAAGACTGGGAAGATTTTGTGAGCAGTATCCACTCGTCCGCCAATCCGGTAAAAATTGGCATCGTCGGCAAATATTTTGAATCGGGAAAATTCACGCTGATTGATTCCTACATTTCCGTGATTGAAGCCGTCAAGCACGTAGCGTGGTTTTTCAAAAAAAAGCCGGAAATCGTTTGGCTGTCCGCCGAAAATTACGAAAAAGACACCAAAAATTTAAAAGAACTGGACGAATATGACGGAATCATCGTTCCGGGAGGATTCGGCAATCGAGGGATTGAAGGCAAAATTATGGCAATTGAATATTGCCGTAAAAATAAAATTCCGTTTTTGGGATTGTGCCTGGGAATGCAGTTGGCAACCATTGAATTCGCCCGCAATGTGTGCGGGGTAAAATCAGCCACCTCCGCGGAATTTGATCCCAAAGCCGCCGAACCAGTGATTGATCTGATGCCCGAACAAAAAGCGCTGATCAAAAACAAAAAAATGGGCGCCACCATGCGCCTGGGCGCCTATGATTGCGAGTTAACGCCGGGCACCCGCGCTTATGACGCCTATAACCGGAAAAAAATGATTTCCGAGCGCCACCGCCACCGCTACGAGTTGAACAATGATTATCGCCAAGCGTTGGAAAGAGGGGGATTAGTGATCTCGGGCAACAATCCGCAAAAAAAATTGGCCGAAATNNAGTTCCACCCGGAATTCAAATCCCGCCCGCAAAGACCCCACCCGCTGTTCCGCGAATTCGTCCGCGCCGCAATCGCAAACTCTAAATCCTAATCTCTAAACCCAAAACAATATCAAATATCAAAATTTAAAAAACAAAACGAATTTTGAATTTTGTTTGAAAATTGAATATTTGGATTTTGGATTTATTTAGAATTTAGTGCTTGGTGCTTGAGATTTAATTATTGAAACAAAAACATCCCTTCGCCGGGGATGTCTTTAATTCCAAAAAGATAAAAATTGTATTCTACTTTACGGCTTTGCCCACCGTTTTTGTTTCAATAATTTCAGCTACTTTGGCCTTTCTTTGAGTGCCGGAAAACGATTTTTTGCGGATTTCGCGGTAAGCAACGGTGCCCTCGGCGATCGCATAGAGAGTGTCATCCTTGCCCATTTTCACATTTTTGCCCGGCAAGATTTCCGAACCGCGCTGGCGCACGATCAC
>DIWQ01000047.1 GCA_002423555.1 Patescibacteria group bacterium UBA6102 | reverse complement strand
GCCTCCTTTTTCCCCGAATCCAATGTGCCGGATTTTTCAATTTCAAAGCCGGCGGTTTTTGCCGTTTTTTCCAACTCCGGCAGGGAAAACGCGTGGTGATAGCGCCGATACTTCTTCTGCCAGGGAATGAAAAAATCGCCGCGGTCCAATTTTTGCCGGCCAAACATAATTTTTACCTGTGATTTCAAGAAACTTCTCAAACGCCGCCATTGTCTTTTTTGAATCATCGTTTCGGGACGCAAATCCCAAACCGCAACGATAAATCTCCCCCCGGGTTTTAACGCCCGGAACGCCTCTCGGAAAAAATCGCGGCGATATTCTTCCGACGGAATATGGTGCAAAACCGCCCACGACACCGCCAAGTCAAAGACGCCGGCGGCAAAAGGCAAATTAAGCGCATCAGCAACAGCAAAATCGGCACTTGGATGTTTTCGCCCGGCAATCTCTATCAACGCGCTTGAAACATCAATGCCGCAATAGTTTGTTTTTTTGCTCTCAAAAAACGGGGACAGCCGGCCGTTACCGCACCCGATATCCAGCACCCTGTCCCCCGGCCGCACAAAGCCTTCCAGTAATGCGGCGATATTTTCGGGAACATAATCACGCGTTTGCGAAAATGATACCGAAAAATCATCGTAATTTTTGCGCGTTTGCGCTAATAATTCATCGGCGTTTTTTCTATCCACGATTTAAAATTAGAATCAATTTGAATAAGCGGCCAGTTTTTTGATTTCGTATTTTTCCAGCCGCGCCACCGGAATTTGCTCAACCGCATTATCCCCTTGGCTCGCAATCAGGCGAAACCAGGGAGTGTAGAATTCCGGATTTCGTTTCATATCTTTGCGCAAATCGGCGAACGCCATCCATTTCCAATCATCGGCCTCTTGCGGATTGATCTTGGGTTCGCCGTCAAATTGCCCGTAGAGCAGGTGGTCATATTCGTATTCGGTCAGATCGCCCACTTTCACTTTATAGATAAATTCCACGCCGGTTTCTTTGACAGGGATGGAAATCCCCATTTCCTCTTTCAAACGCCGCCGCGCCGCCAACAGCAGATGATCGCCCGGCGCCGGATGCGAACAACAGGCATTGCTCCACTGGCCGGGGCAATGGTATTTGGCCGCGGCGCGGCGCTGTAGCAACATTTCTTTTTTGGAATTATGGACCAAGATTGAAAACGCGCGGTGCAAAACTCCCCGCCGGTGGACATCCATCTTTTCACCGGCGCCGATGGGATTGTTGTTTTCATCAACCAAGAGAATATCATCTTCCATAATTTCAAATATCAAAGCTCAAATGTCAAACAAAATCCAAAGATCAAATATCAAAGCAGGCGCTACTTCGCTCTTTGCCGTTTGGTTTTCGGGCCTTGAACTTTGTTTGACATTTGTTATTTGAACTTTGACATTTTATTCAATGATCTCAAATATCTTGTGCGGTTCGCGCGCACCTTTGATCAAGTGCACTTTACCCGCCGGCACGGCAAAATAATGCGCCAACAACTCCCGGGTGCGCGCATTGGCTTGGCCGTTTTCCGGCTTAGCCGCCACATTCACTTTAAACGCATCCGCTCCGATTTTGCCCACTTGCTCTTCTTTGGAGCACGGATAAACATGAACCTTAATTAACATATTAAAAGTTTAAAGCTAAAAGTGAAGATTTGAAAGTCAGCCTAATCCCGGAATTATTCCTTTTCGCTTTTCGCTTCCGTGGCCAGCTGTCCGCAGGCCGCATTAATTTCCCGGCCAAAACGATAGCGTTCGGTCGCTTCCACTCCGGCTTGCATCAAAATCGTTTTAAACATCTTGACGCGCTTCGGCAAAGACGTATTGTAGATTCCGGTCGGATTGTAATAAATAAGATTAACAAACGCCAGCTTGAGCGGCAAACGCGACCTTATCAATTCCGCCAACTCGCGGGCGCAGTCCTCGGAATCGTTGATGCCGTCAATCATAATATATTCAAACATTACCCGCCGGTTGGTATTTTTTACATAACGTAAAACCGATTTCATTATATCATTGATCGGGTATTTATTGTTCACCGGCATAAGTCTGGATCGCAATCTATTATTTGGCGCGTGCAATGACACCGCCAAATTAACTTGAAGCGGTTCATCAATCAACTTCTCAATTCCTTCAATAACACCACAGGTGGATATTGAAATATGGCGGCCGCCGATATTCAATCCCTTTTGATCGTTTAGAACCTTTATCGCCGCCATCACATTATCATAATTCAGAAACGGTTCCCCCATCCCCATGAACACCACATTAGTCACCCGCTGGCCTTCTTTTTTCAAGGCGCGGACAAACAATAACACCTGCTCCACAATCTCGCCCACCGCAAGATTTCTTTTAAATCCCATTTTTCCGGTGGCACAAAATGAACAAGCCATTGGGCAACCGGCCTGAGAAGATACGCAAACCGTATTACGATTATCGTGGCACATCAAAACCGCTTCTATTTTTAATCCATCAGTTAGTCTCACGACAGCTTTTTGAGAATTGCCGCCGCCGGAAACAAAAAGCTCGGCATTGATATTAAGCGGACATTTTTCTTTTAATTGTTGGCGCAATTCCCGCGGCAATCCGATAGCCTCATCCCAATCCGCCACCGACAACCTATAAACCGCTTCTTTGATCTGTCCGGCCCGATAAGTCGGCTGACCGGCCAAAATTTCATTCAATTTACTCAAGTCCATTGCAAATATTTAAGGGATATGCCCTTTTTATAGATGAAGGCGTTGCCGTGGCCGGGATGGACGATGGCGCTGTCGGGAATTAATGCGTCAAGTTTTTTTAGCGACGCGGCCATTTGTCCGTCGGACCCGCCTTCAAGATCGGTGCGCCCGATGCCGTCCTCAAAAAGAGTGTCGCCCGAAACCACAAAACCATCGCCAAAAAAACAGACGCCGTCGGGCGTATGCCCGGAGGTTTTAACAACTTTTAATTTTGATTCGCCGATTGCCAAAATATCTCCATCATTCAGATTTGCCAAAACCTCAACGCCGAATTTTTCGGCAACCGCGGCATTGGCGCCGATATGGTCAAAATGGCGATGAGTGTTGGCAATAAATTTCAATTTGGCGCCGCTTTTTTCAACCGCATCAATAATTTTTTGCGGTTCATCCCCCGGATCAATCACCGCCGCTTCTCCCCCGTCAACCAGCAGATAACAATTCGCTCGCAACATCCCGACCACGATTTTTTCTATCTTCATAAAGAATAAAATTGCAAACTGCGTTGAGGCAAGCATTTTTTGCGATGCCGCACAGGCGACGGCCGCGCGAAAGCAATTTGCCAGCAGGCAAATATGCGCGTCGCAAAAAATGCTTGCCGAATAAGCGTTGCTAATTTTACATCCCAAACCCTCCCATTCCCATTGACTGCATTTTTCTGGCCACCACCATCTGCACTTTTTTCATCGCATCATTGATGCAATCCCGAACCGCCTTTTCCTGCTCCGCCAGGGAAAGATCGGGGTTCAGCTGGACATCTTCCACTTCCAATTTGCCGTTCATCAGGATTTTAACGCCGTTTTTTTCGTTTTCCACTTTTTCGTTTTTCAGCGCGCCCTGTATCTCCTGCAACTTTTTGATCTGTTTCAATTTCTCAAACATATTTTCAAAAATCTTTAATCCTTAATCCTTAATCTTTAACAAAAACCCTCGCCTTAAACCCAGTTAACGATTAACGATTAACAGTTAACGATTATTATTATATTTTGACTTTATCGCAAAATCATATAATTTCAAGGTATGCAAACGCCAATCTCAAAAATCATCGCGCAGAAATTAATTCAAGCCGATCCGCGGACAAAGACGGATTTGGAAGCGTTCAAGCGGAAAACCGCCAAGGAGTTAAAAATTTCCTGCCCGGACAATATCCGGCTTCTGTCCGCGCTTTCGGAAGCCCCCGCCATTTTCAGAGGGTTAGACCCTCTGAAAATCAAACAAGTGAAAGAATTATTGCGGGTGCGGCCGGTGCGGTCGCTGTCGGGCATTGTGAACGTTTCGGTGCTCACCAAACCCTATCCCTGCCCGGGCAACTGCCTTTACTGCCCCAACGAACCGGGTTTTCCCAAGAGCTACCTTTCCGGAGAACCGGCGGCCGAGCGCGCCAAGCTTTTAAAATTCAACCCCTATATCCAAGTCAAAAAACGGCTGGAAAATCTGGCGGCCGAAGGCCACAACATTGACAAAGTGGAATTGCGCGTGATTGGCGGCACTTGGAGTTTCTATCCCAAGGCCTATCAAACCCGATTCATCGCCCGTTGCTTCCAGGCCTGCAATGATTTTGGCAAACCGAAAAACAAGGCTTTGCCTATCGCGAGCGAACAAAAGAAAAATGAAACCGCCAAATGCCGCATCGTGGGCATTTCGGTGGAAACCCGCCCGGACTATATCAACGGAAAAGAAATCTTCCGCCTGCGCCAATTGGGCGTCACGCGCGTGGAACTGGGTATTCAAAGCGTTTATGACGATGTTCTGGAATTGAATAACCGAGGCCACAAAGTTGCCGCGGCAATCGCCGCAACAAAAATACTCAAAAATGCCGGATTCAAAGTTTCCTATCAAATAATGCTTAATTTATACGGTTCGTCGCCAAAACGCGATCTGGCTATGGCTAATGTTTTATTTTCAAATCCCGATTTCTGCCCCGATCTGTTGAAAATCTATCCCTGCGCGGTTCTGCCCGAGGCACCACTGCACGAATTATACGAAAACGGAAAATACCGTCCCTATTCCGATGAAAAATTGGTTGGCGTGGTCAAGGAAATAAAAAAGATCACGCCGCCATGGATCCGTATTGAACGAATCATCCGCGACATCCCCTCCCCGCGCATCATTGCCGGAACAAAAGGCATTTCCAATTTGCGCCAGATCATTGCCAACGATATGGAACGCGAGGGCTGGCATTGCCAATGCATCCGTTGCCGCGAAGTCAAAGACGGTTATGATCCAAAAGAAAAAATAATTTTAACGCGGCGCGACTATCCGGCATCCGGCGGCACGGAAATTTTTTTGAGTTTTGAAAATAAAGAAAAAACAAAATTGTATTCATTGTTGCGGTTAAGGTTGCCCAACGGAAAATCCAAAATGCGGGCGAATGATTATTCGCCCCTACGGAATACAGAATACAAATTACCCCGGCAAGATGTGGCGATCATCCGGGAGATTCATACTTATGGAGTGCAAACCGCGATTGGACAAAAAGCGGTCGCGGCACAACATACCGGATTGGGGAAAAAACTGATAAAAGAGGCCGAGCGAATTGCTAAAACCGAATTCGGCGCAAAAAAAATTGCCGCGATTGCGGGCGTGGGCGCGCGCCAATATTGGCGCAAAAACGGCTACAAACTGCAAAACACCTATATGGTAAAAAAATTGCACGAACGGATTCGTGCCTGCTAGCGACCGCCGCCACGGTAGCGGCATCTTTCTTTTTTATTTTTCCAATGTTTTCGTCCAAGTCTTTTAGACTTGGACAGAAGAACAAATCGAGCGGTCCTTTTCTCTTGGATGATTTGCCCATACTTCCTCAAATCATCCCTCTCCTCCGGCAGGATGCCGGAAATTATTATCACCATTGAATCACCTGATTTAATGATGCATATTTTTTGATTTTTGTCAAGGTTTGCGGGCGCGCCAGCGGCGTTCAAGGCGGCGGGTTTGCGGTTCGTCAAAGCCGAAGTGATGGGCGATTTCGTGCCAGACCACAACCCTTACCAGCTCCTTAATTTCTTCGGGCGTGCGCGCCTCTTCTTCAATCAATGATTTGAAAATTGTGATCTTGTCCGGCAGACGAATGGCATCGCTCTTCCCCCATTGATTTTCCGGAATACCCTCATACAATCCCAGCAAATTGCGTTTCGCCGGCCCGTCTTCAACAACAATCGCCACGTTTTTTAACGCGTCTTTGATGTTTTGCGGCAATTCCTCCACCGCCGCGGCCGCCAGTTTTTCAAATTCATTTAATTCCATGGCAAATTGATCAAAGTTTTGAATTTGCATAGGTGACACCTATGCAAATTCAAAACGGATAGGTGACGGTTTCCAGACGGCGTTTGGCGGCGTCAATTTCTTTGGCGCCGGACCGGCTGGCAATGATACCGCGCTCAATCGCGGCCAGGGTTTTGTCGTAGGTCGCGCGATCAACGGGAAACGGCGTGCCGTCTTTGCCGCCCACGGCAAAAGTGTAGCGCGCGGGATCTTCATAGGACGGTTTGGCGCCATAAACGATCTCGGCCACCAGCGACAGCGCCCGGATGGTTTTGGGACCAACGCCTTCGCCGGCCAGCAACTGCGCAAACTCCGTTGGCGCGAAAAAATGCGCCTTCTCAATCGTCTTTTTCAACCGCTTCATATCAAACTTTTCCGCGACGACCGGATGCCAATGAAATTCAACATCGTTTAGCTCCATCTCGGAAAATCCGGGCAGACGGCTCTGTTTTCCCAAGCTTGAACCGCCGGGATTAGCAACCGCCGGCATATTTTTTGAAACTTTTTCGGCCGCGATTTGTAAATTTTTCAGCACGGCCGCGGGCTCAAGCTTCACCATTTGCGCGGAAATCTCTTTGTTTTCCCGGCTCTCCTCGGCAGTCAAATTCAGCGGCTTTAGCCGCGCGTCGCTGGCAATGCCCGAATGCGGATTTTCGCAGAAATCATTCACGCCGTCCGACAGCCAGTGATAGCGCCGCGCTTTTTGCAAATCAGTGTTCATCCCCTGCTGGATCACGGCCCATTTGCCGGAATTGGTGAACAATAAATTGTGCGCGTAAATGGAAAATCCGTCCTGCACCAGCGCCGAATCAACTTTGGCCGCCATTTTACTGGCGTTCACTAGGCTGTCGGTTTTGCTTTCGGACCAGCCAAGATATTGGCCCCACTTTTGCGTTTCTTCGGGAGTTTTGCGCGACACGCGCTTGCCGCCGCAAACATAAAATCCCAGATCGGTTTCCATACCGCGCACCGCTTCTTTTAACGCGCCCATCGTGGTGACGGTCAGGCCTGAAGAATTCCAGTCAAACCCCATCACGCATCCCAGCGACTGGAACCATGCCGGATCGGAAAGCCGCCGCAACAACTCTTCGGGGCCGAATTCCTCCACAATGGCAACACAAATCCCCCGCCCCATGCGGGTCATTCTCTCAAACAGCCAGCGGGGGCAACGCCCCCAATCCAACGGCACGGTGGCAATCCCGGTTCGCATGATTGTATACTAGAAAGTCAAAAGACAAAAGTCAAAATCCGTAGGGACGTCCCTTGTGGGCGCCCAAATTAAAAAAGGGCGGGCATAAAGCCGCGCCCCTACGGATACAATATTTTTAATTTTTGTTGGACAATGGGAAAAAGATGAAAAATTTGGAGCCCATTTTTTCAATGCTTTCCAGCATAATGTCGCCGCCCATTTTGCGCGCCATTTCGCGCGACATCCACAACCCCAATCCCGTGCCGGGAATTTCGGCGTTTTCTTGGGTTTTCACGCGATAAAATTGTTCAAACAAATGCGCCTGCCCTTCGGCCGAAATGCCAAAACCGGTGTCCTGAATGGTGATGGCGCACCGTTTTTTGGCGGTTTGTGCCGCCACCGTCACCGCCACTTTTCCCGCCGGCGTGTATTTGATGGAATTCTCCACCAAATTGGTGACAATCCGTTTGAAGCACACCGGATTAACGCGGATCTTGTGGGAAAAGCCTTTCGCGTCAAAAGAAAGTTTCAGCCCCTTTTGTTCGGCTTTGGCCGCCAATCCGTCAACAATTTCCTTGACCACAATATCAGGCGCGATGATCTCGGGTTCAAAATCGGTCCGTCCCTGCTCCAAGTGCGACACCTCCAGAATGTCGGCCATCAAATCGCTCAGGTTTTTGACCGATAATACCATCCGGTCAATATATTTCTGTTGGTCCGCGTCCACCGTGCCGGCCAAATCTTCTTTGAGCAAGTCCGTGTAGCCGGTAAGCACCGTCACCGGCGCGCGCAATTCATGGGTCGCCATCCGGATGAAATTATCCTTGGCGGTATTTTTCTGTTGCAAATCCTTGGACAAACCGACATAGGAAAACAGCCGCGCGTGCTGAACGATCAAAAACAAACTCAAAATCATAATGACCCCCATAATCAAATAACTTTGATAAACTCCGCCGGCGATCATATCCAGCGTCCGGTTGATGGAAAAGTCCGCCGCCGCCAGAGCGTAGACCTCGCCGTCTTCCCCGACAAACACCTTGATCACCCGCCGCAGTTTTTCTCCGGCAATTTCAATTTCCGATGATACATCCTCACTGGCGTTAACCCAACTGTATGCGATCAGCGATTCGCCGTTCAAAGACGGCGTGACGTCAACAGACATCCCCACTTGATCGCGGTTTTGCGCGGCAATCGTTTTATAGTCCCGGCCGTCTTTGACGATCACGCGGATGTTTTTCAGCCGCGTATCGTTGGCGACAATCCGATCAATCGTTTTTTGCAACGCTTCGGGATGCGCCGCGTCCTTGGCCGGAAAATCACGCTCCACCATCGCCAAGAGCGTGTCGCTCACGGTAAAATCATGCGCCTCAATCTCATTGATTGCCGCATTCTCAAACGATTGCACCGTGAAAGACACATAAAAATAAAGCGCCAGCGGAATAACGACGATCAGCGCCAAAGAAAACAAAATCGCCGGATTTTCGCGCACGAAAACAAACGTATTTTGAAAATATCGCTTCATTTAATTTTTCCGCGTCAAACTTTCTTCGCGCCGCGGTTCGCCAGATAACCAACCGCCGCCAGCGCCACCGCCACGGTAATCACCACAATGATGATGATCACAAACTTGAAATCCTGGATTATTCTGCCGGTCGCCGATGACATTGATGCTTCCTGCCCGGCCACCAATTTTTCAATTTGATCGCCGGTTTTTTTGAAAACATAAACTTCGGAACGCGCGGCAAACCGGCCTTGGCTGTTAACCAGCGTCGCGTACACGGTGTGGTTTCCGTCTTCCAGAGGTTTGTCCAAAGTGTAGGTCCAGCGTCCCTGCGCATCGGTCT
>DIWQ01000022.1 GCA_002423555.1 Patescibacteria group bacterium UBA6102 | reverse complement strand
TGACATTTCTATTATCATTTGACATGTTGTTCCCCAAGGTTGACGAAGGTTGTTTTTAATGCTAATATGCGCCTATAATCCAAGCCATCTCCCGGCCGAAAAATGCGGACGGGACCCGTTAACAGATGGCCGGAAAATAAATATGATGAAGCACTACGAATACACTTATCTGACGCGGCAGGATATGTCCGAGGACGACGCCAAAAATTTGCAGGACAAGATCGGATCGTTTATCACCGGCAAGGGCGGCGCAATCGTTGACGCGCCCAAAGCCCGCAAACGGCGGCTGGCCTATGCGATCAAAAAGCAAAACGCCGCGTATTTGAACACGATTTTGTTTTCTTTTGACCCCCAAAATCTGGCGGACCTGAAAAAGGACATCGCCGGCGAAGTTGAAATTATGCGGGGATTGATCTTGGCTTACGATCCCAAGAAAATGGAAAAGGAAGTTCGCCGCGGCCGCCCGGCGATTGCCGCCGCGGAAGCGTCCGCTGACGCGGAACCGGCGAAAGTGCCGACCGAAACGGAACCGAAGCCCAAAGAAGATTCCCCCGCCGAAGAAAAACCCGCGAAAGAAAGCGGAGAGGATAAAAAAGACGCGCCGGCAGAACCGGCGCCGGCCAAGCCGAAGCGCCGGACAAAGATCAAGGCCGAATTGCGCGACATTGAAGAAAAGCTGGACGAAATCCTAAAATAATTCAGCAAAACCAAATGTCAAAATCCAAATGTCAAATAAAATCCTAAATCCAAATGTCAAAAGGAAATACGAATTTCTTTTGAACTTTGGACTTTGATCTTAATTTGACATTTGAGCTTTTGATTTTGGATTTAAATTCTAATGAATTTGAATAAGGTATTCTTAATCGGCAGGTTGACGCGCGATCCGGAAATCCGGGTGATGCCCAGCGGCCAGCAAGTGGCCAATTTCGGCATGGCAACCGACAGCTTTTACACCGACAAGAATTCCGGCCAGCGCCAGCAAAAAACGGAATTTCACAACATCGTGATGTTCGCGCGGCTGGCGGAAATTGCCGGCCAGTATCTGAAAAAGGGATCGCTGATTATGCTGGAAGGCCGTTTGCAAACGCGCGATTGGACCGATCAGGCGGGCAACAAGCGCTACCGCACCGAAATTATCGCCGAAAATATGCAAATGGGGCCGCGGCAAGACGGCGGCGGCGGACAATCATCGGCCGAAAATTACGCGGCGCCAGCCGCCGCAAAAGTTTCGGAGGACCGGCCGGCGGTAAAGTCCGCCAAATCCGCTCCCGCCGGAAGCGCCGAGCCGGAAATTCCCATCATTGAGGAAGACGGCGACATTAACGTGAAAGACATCCCCTTCTAAAAAATTTAAAATTGAAAAATCAAAAATCAAAATTACATTTTAAAATGTAAAATGGGCAAATTTTAAAATTTAACAATTTTTAATTTTGCATTGTCGTTTTTCATTTTGATTTTTACATTTTGATTTTGGAAAAATATGGCTTGCTATTTCTGTCAAAAAAACATCCAAACGATTGATTTTAAGGACACCGAAATTCTCCGGCATTTCACTTCCGGAACCGGTAAAATCCGTCCCAAAAAGAAAACCGGCGCTTGCGCCACGCACCAGCGCCAGATCGCGCAAGCGGTTAAGCGCGCCCGCTTTTTGGCACTGATGCCGTAGCAGTTAACCCCGGCAAAGAAACCGACAAAAAACTCGCTTTGGCGAGTTTTTTGTCGGCTGATAAACAATTCACCGGGGATGCATTTTAAGGGACTACCATGGCGACAAAAGAATTTTGGGCGCGAAATTAAAGGGGACCAACCCTCGCAGTAACGAGGGATAGACCCCTTTAATTCTAAAATCAAGGATTACTCTTTGGAGTCGTCAAAAGTGGCGTCAATCTTCACTTTCAGTTCGGATTTTATTTTTTCCAGAATTTCGGAATTTTCGCGCAAAAATTGTTTTGACTGCTCCATTCCCACGCCCAGTTTTTGCTCGCCAAACATTATCGTACTGCCGGATTTTTTGATCACTTCCAGGCTCAACCCCGTGTTGATCACGTCGGAAAATTGGGAAATACCCTCGTTGTAATAGATGTCGTATTCCACCACCTTGAACGGCGGCGCGACTTTGTTTTTCACGATTTTGGCCTTCACGCGGTTGCCGATGATCTCCTCGCCGTGCTTCAACTGCCCGATGCGCTTCAACTCAATCCGCACCGAGGCGTAGAATTTCAACGCCATACCGCCGGGCGTGGTTTCGGGATTGCCCCACATTACGCCAATTTTCATCCGCGTTTGGTTGATGAAGACCACGATGGTGTTGGTTTTAGCCGCCACCGCGGAAAATTTGCGCAAAGCCGACGACATCAGCCGCGCCTGCAAACCGATTTGCTGGTCGCCCACTTCGCCGTCAATTTCCGCGCGGGGAGTAAGCGCCGCCACCGAATCCACCACGATAATGTCCACTTGCCCCGACTTCATCAAGGTTTCCACAATTTGCAAGGCCTGCTCGCCCGAATCGGGCTGGGAGATCAAAAGATTGTCCACGTTGACGCCGATGCGTTTGGCATACATCGGATCCAGCGCGTGTTCGGCGTCCACAAACGCGGCCGTGCCGCCTTTTCTCTGGGCTTCGGCCAAAATATGCAGTGACAGCGTGGTTTTGCCCGCGGATTCGCCGCCGTAGATCTCCACGATCCGGCCGCGCGGAATCCCGCCCACGCCCAGCGCCATATCCAGCGAAATGCAACCGGTGGGGATCACGTCTATATCCACCGCCTTGACGTCTTTTAACGTCATAATCGCTCCCTCGCCGAATTTTTCGCGGATTTCGTCCAGCGCCGCCTGCAATCCCTTGTTTTCTTTATCTTTGTCGGCCTTAACTTTTTGCCCCTCGCTTATTTTTGTTTTTTTCATTGAATTTTGATAAACCTCGTTTGTATTATTGATTATACCGATTATTCGCCCGTTCACCAATAACCAGTCGATCAACGATGTTTGACGCGGTAATCGCGGTAAATGTCGCCCGCGGATATAAATTTTTAAATGGTGCGGGCATTGCGGCGGTTTCTTTCCATTTGCATTCATAAGCGGCAATGACCTTGCCCGCATTTGACGATTCCACCAAATCAATTTCCGCGCCTTGCCGATCGCGCCAAAAATTGATCTCGCTGTTCCGCCCGGAATAAGCGCGATCCTTTATCATCTCGGCGATAAAAAAATTCTCAAAAATCGCCCCCTTGTCCGGGCGCAATTCAATCGGATCGGTGTTCCCGATAAGTGCGTTGCGTATGCCGACATCATAAAAATATATTTTGTGGCTTTTGTTGATTTCCTTGGTTTTGTTGGTATACAGCGGCCGCAAGCGAAACGCGATAAACGCTTGCTCAAGAAGTATAACATAATTAAGAACCGTGCCGCGGCTGATGCCTGCCTCTTTGGCAAGTTCCGAATAAGATATTTCACTGCCAACCCGCAACGCCAACAGCTTGACCAGCTTTTCAAAAGTGAACGGATTGCGGATTCCCCCGAACAAAAACAAATCTTTGAATAAATAATCTCCGGCCAATTCTTTGACCAGCGATATTTTTTCTTGGCGGGTTTTGGCATTGGCAATTTGCGGATACGACCCAAAAGCGAGATACTCTTCAAGATTGTTTTTTATAACGCGCGCGCCGTATGCTTGCACCAATTCTTTCACGGACAACGGATACAAATAAAACTTGCGATTCCTGCCGGTGAGCGGTTCACTCACTTTGTTTGCCAATTCAAAAGAAGACGATCCGGTCGCAATAATTTGAGCGTCTTTTTTGTTGTCGGCAATGAGTTTCAGAACAATGCCAATATCTTTAACTTTCTGCGCTTCGTCAATAACTGTCAAATCATGTCCGGAAATTATGTCCACAAGTTCCCGTCCCGACCGGCCTTCAATGAGAAGCGCATCTTTGGGGTCATCGCCTTGAAGATATAATGGATTTTTGAATTTTGCCATTACCGACTTTACCAGCGTGGTTTTGCCAACCTGTCGCGCCCCGTATAAAACCAATATCGGTTTTTTGCCGATATTTTTGCAAATATCATCAAATATCGTGCGTATATAATTCATATTATTGTTATACAAAATATATACTCAAAATGCAATAATAATCGCATTTTATGAACAATCCCTCAAACTTTCTGCCAGCCGTCGTCGCCTTGCCCGCCCTCAATCTCGTTGACATCGCCCGACATCCCGCCGGGAACATCCCCCGGAGAATCAATTACCGACACCAGCACGTCGCGCGGCTTGGCGCCGTCGCCCTGCCCCACCACGCCGCGTTCTTCCAGTAAGTCAATCAACCGCGCGGCGCGGGCATAACCCACGCGCAGGCGCCGCTGTAAAAACGAGGCCGAAGCTTTGCGCGCCTGCACCACCACCGTCTTGGCTTGCTCATACAGCGGATCGTCGCCAAACCCCTCGCCGGCGCCTTCCGGCACGCCGAACATACTGCCGCCGCCGTTATACTCCCGGCCGGGCTCGCCCATCATCAGGCTTTCCAGCACTCCGTCTTCAATTTTGAATTCCGGCGGGGAATTGTTTTCCTTGATCCATTCCAAAACTTTTTTGCTTTCCTTTTCGGAAATATAAGGCCCCTGGATGCGTTTGGGTTTGGGATATTCCGACGACATAAACAGCAGATCGCCGGCGCCCAGCAATTTTTCCGCCCCCGAAATATCCAAAATCGTGCGCGCATCAATCTGCGACGCCACCTGAAACGCCACCCGGCAAGTGATGTTGGCCTTGATCAGACCGGTGATCACTTCCACGCTCGGACGCTGGGTCGCCACGATCAGATGAATGCCCACCGCGCGCGCCATTTGCGCCAGGCGCACGATGCCCGCCTCAATTTCCTTGCCCTTGGTCGCCATCAAATCGGCCATCTCATCAATGACAAAAACGATATAGGGCAAAGGTTCGTCGCCGTCTTTGGCGCATTTTTCGTTATAACTGCCGATGTTTCTTGATTCCTTCTCGCCCAGAATGTCAAACCGGCGGTCCATTTCCGCGATCGCCCATTTCAGCGCGGCAATCGTTTTGTTGACATCAAAAATCACCGGCGTCAGCAAGTGCGGCAGTTTATTGTAGCCGCGCATCTCCACCCGCTTGGGATCCACCAAAATCAAGCGCAACGTTTCCGGCGGATTGCGATATAAAAGAGAAGTGAGCACGCTGTTCAAGAATATCGTTTTACCCGTGCCGGTCGCGCCCGCCACCAACAAATGCGGCATTCGGGCGATGTCGGAATAAATGGGACTGCCCAGAATGTCCTTGCCCAAAGTGATCAGCAAATTCGCCGGCGATTGCGCGAATTGGTCGGTATCCAAAAGTTCGCGCAACCCCACGCCGGCGCGGCTCTTGTTGGGCACCTCCACGCCCACCAGCGATTTTCCCGGAATCGGCGCTTCAATACGGATGGACGAACTGGCCAGCGACAACGAAAGATCGTTGGACAGCGTCGTAATCTTGGAAAGCTTGATGCCCTCGGCGGGCTTGAGCGCGTATTGCGTCACCGACGGCCCCACGATAATTTCCGGCGACATTTCCACCGGAATGCCGAAATTTTCCAAAGTTTTTTTGATGATCGCCGAATTCTGCTTGACGTCGCCGGCCAGCGGCGCCGAATCGCGGCAATCCAAAAGATCCAAGGGCGGCGTTTTATATTGCACTTTCTCCATCAGCGCGCCGCGCGCCGCCGCGGATTTTTTGGCGGCGGCCGACTGGCCCTTATCGTTTTTCGGCGCCGCGCCCCGGACGTTAATCATTGAAAATTTGGGAATGGCAATCGCCGCCGCGAACGGTTTTTTGGCGGTCAAAGTTTCTTTTTCGGGCACTGCTTTCTTTTTGAGCGCCAATGCCGTTTTTTTGGTTTCTTTGGCGGGCGGCGCCGGCAGGCGGAATTTGGAAAAATCCGGCGCCGGCCGTCCCAAAAGCCACCAAAAAACCAGCGCGCCGGCGGCAAAGAGCGCCGCGAAAAACGCGCCCGCAACCCAGGAACCGAACAGATTGAACGCCGGCAAACCCAAATAATAGCCGATGGCGCCCCCGGCGCGGCCGGTGTAATCAAGGTTTGCCAAAAAACCGGCCGCGCCGCCCAGAAACAAGAGCGAGGCCAGCGACAGCGATGCGGCAAATCTCGCCTGCCGGGAAATTGCGCAGGCGCCCCCGGCGGCGAAAAGAATCACCGGCAACAAAAACGCCGCGCCGCCCAGCGCGCCGCGCAGTCCGGCGGCGAACCAGTTACCGATCATCCCCGCCAAACCAAAAAACCCGAGCGCCAAAACCAGCCCCGCCACGGCAAACAAAATGCCGGCGACCCAGCGTCCGGTGCGCCCGGGAAAATGGAACAATTCGGGAATTTTGAAATTTTTTTTGACCCGGCCGCTCGCGCGGCGGCGGTGGTTTTTTTTCATACGCAGAATTATGAAATAGCAAATATTGATATCGTAGCGATATCGTAGCGGTATTTGATACCGCTACGATTTAGCGGTATCAAATACCGCTACGATATCGATTCAGTTCTTCGGAACATCGCCATCTTCGGCCGGCGATGCCTCTTCCGTTACTGCCGCGCCGGCGCCGAATCCCGTGCCCGCGGGAATCAGTTTGCCGATGATTACGTTTTCCTTCAATCCGTCAAGACGATCTTCCAGCCGCTCCAAACTGGCCTTGATCAGCACCCGTGAAGTTTCCTGAAAGGATGCCGACGAAAGCCATGATCCGGTCGTGAGCGCCACTTTGGAAACACCCAGCAGGACCGGCACAAAGTCCACCAGCCGCAGTTTTTGCTCAATCAGCCGCTTGTTCTCTTCCAGCACTTGTTTTAATTCCACCACCTCTTTGGGAGTGAACAGGCTGTCGCCGGGATCTTTGATCTTCACGCGGGAAAACATCTGGCGGATGATCACCGCCACGTGTTTGTCGTGGATCGTCGCCCCCTGAGAACTGTAAATATGCTGGACTTCCCGAAGAATGTAGCGTTGCACCGCGTCGCGGCCCACCAGCTTGTAGAGCTCCTTCAAATCCAAACTGCCTTCCCAGAGCGGCTGGCCCTTGACGATCTCTTCGCCGGCGCGCACCAGAACATTAACGTTGGCCGGCGCCGAAAATTCAATCGTCTGGAAGTTTGCGGCGCGGGCCGGAACATCTTCCTTTTTGCCCTCGGCGGCTTTCTTTCGTTTTTTGGCTTCTTTTTTGCCGTCTTTGGGCGCGTCCTTGGATTTGATCTTGATCCTGATAATCTTATTTTGGCCCTTTTCGGAAATGACTTCAAGCACCGTGCCGTCCGCCGGGCAAATCTCGGCTTTCCCGCCGGGAATCCGCGCTTCAAAAATTTCTTCCACGCGCGGCAAACCGGAAGTGATGTCCGTGCCCGAAGCCACGCCGCCGGTATGGAAGGTNNCCCACCGCTTCGCCCAGCCGCACCATCTGGTTGTTGCCCAGATCCCAGCCGTAGCATTTCTGGCACAATCCTCTTTCGGATTTGCACGACAGCGGCGTCCTGATTTTGATTTTTTCAATGCCCGCGGCGATCAGCCGGCGGCCCGTTTCCCAATCAATCGCCTCCCCCTTCTTGACGATCGTTTCCTTGTCGGACTTGACGGTTTCGGCGCAAACATGGCCGACGATCTTGTACAGGAAATTCTGCCCGATTTCTTCGGATTCTTTGAGGTAAATCTCCATTCCGGCGGTGTCGCCGCAATCCTCCTGGCTGATAATCGCTTCGTGGGCGACATCCACCAGCCGCCGCGTCAGATAGCCGGCGGTGGAAGTTCTCAGGGCCGTATCCACCGTGCCTTTCCGCGCGCCGTGGGTGGAATTGAAATATTCCAACACGTCCAATCCCTCCTTGTAGGAATTTTTCACCGGCAGTTCAATGATGTCTCCGGACGGATCCACCACCAATCCTTTCATTCCCGCCATTTGCACCGGCTGGGACCACGAACCGCGCGCGCCGGCGTCAATCATCTGGTAGACCGAGCTTTCCTCCGACAGGGTTTTGGGCACCAGATTCTCAATCGTCGCCTTGGTTTTGGACCAAATCTCAATGATCTTGTTTTTCTTTTCGTCTTTTGACAAAAGCCCTTTTTGATAATAATCTTCGGTTTTTTCCACCTCTTTTTCCGCCTCTTTGATGATGCCGGCCTTTTCCGCCGGCACATGGAGATCGTCCATTCCCCATGAAATTCCCGACAATGTGGAATATTCAAAACCGAGTTCCTTGATGCGGTCCAAAGTGTCTTCCACCGTTTGCACGTCGTAGTGGCGGATCACGCCTTCGGCGATGTTTTCCAAATCTTTGACTTTCACTTTTTGGTTGACGAACGCGAAATCTTCCGGCAGAGTGCGGTTGAAAATAATCCGGCCGACCGTGGTTTCGGTAAAACCGGGCGCCGACGGCTTGACGCCGCGCACTTTGATCTTGGCGCGCATATCCAAATCCCCGAATTCATAGACCATCACCGCCTCGTCGGGGCCGGCAAAAACCTTGCCCTCGCCTTTCGCGCCGGCAACCTCGGCGGTGAGCCAATAACAGCCCAGCACCATATCCTGATAAACCGTCACCACCGGCGTGCCCTTGGCGGGCTTCAACAAATTCAAGCTGGAAAGCATTCTTTCCCGCGCTTCCTTTTGCGCCAGCGCCGACAGCGGCAGATGGACCGCCATCTGGTCGCCGTC
>DIWQ01000053.1 GCA_002423555.1 Patescibacteria group bacterium UBA6102 | reverse complement strand
ATAGTAAATTGGGCGACGGCATCAGCCCTGAAAAGGCTGACTGTGGAAATAACTAGAAACGAAGCCGAAATCAAAGCGGCCGGACAGATATTTGACCAACAGGCATTTAATGAAAGCCGGAGAAGCAATCTGGCAAGCCTGTATCAGGATGTGAGCAATTTCTCGGAAAAAGCCGAAATCCCGTTTGGAGAAGCGCTAAACGCGCTGCTCCTGACAGAAAGGCGGCGGGGAGAAGAACCTTCTGCCAAGAAAGTAATTGTGGAAGGAGGCACGGGAATTGACGCATTGGTGGCAAGCCAGCTTGCCGGCAAGAAAAATCCTTGAGGATAATTCTTGCCTTTTTTATTTGTTTTTCCCAAAGAATTTTGCAGTTAAGGGGAAAAGGCTTCATAGGCGCCACGGGAATTGTTAAAAAATTTGGTAGCCGCTAAAAAATTTCATCATTTGCCCGGGATTAAATCATCTCCCAGGGGTAGCGATGCTCTTTTTGGGTCTTTTTGCCGTCAAAGCCGGCGATAATATATTTTTTGGGCTTGTAGTGCTCCGAAAAATAGTTGATTGGGGTTAAATCCGCTCGGCTAAAATTGAGCTTGGCCTCAATGGGCAAGATCGTGTTTTTATCCTTGACGATAAAATCAATTTCTTTTTTATCTTTTGTGCGCCAATAATAAATGTTTTGCCGGCCGCGCGCTTTGGCCAATTCGGCAAAGATGCTGGTTTCAAAAACATTGCCGATGATTTCTTTTTGCAAGCTTTTGAGCCAAAGCATTTGCATAATTCCGGTGTCATAGAAAAACACTTTGGGCATTTTGGAAATTTCACTGCGGATATTGCCGCTATACGGCCTGACCAATTTGATGATGTAGGTTTCTTCCAGAATAAACAGATATTTCTCCACGGTCGCCCTCGCCAATTTGCAGGTCGCGGCCAATTCGTTGGTATTAACCAATTGCCCGCCCTGCGCGGCCAGCACTTCCAAAAGCTTGTTGAAACTTTCCACGTTGCCGATTCCGCCGATTTCGGCAATGTCTTTTTTCACATAAGTGTCAATAATTTGCCAAAGCCGCTTTTCCTTTAAATCAATTTCATCCGTGAGCGCAATCTTGGGATATCCTCCGAAGAGAACATATTCTTTGTAAAATGATTTTAATTCGGAAGTTTTCTTTTCGCTGGCGGCAACCGCCGGATCGTAATAATAATTTTTAAACTCCAAATATTCCAAAAAGGACAGGTTAAAAATTTCAAAATTAAACGTTCTCCCGGCCAAAGAGTCTTTAAATTTGCTTTTAATGCCAAAGCTGGACGATCCGGAAACAATCAGCTTGATATTTTTGTGATGATCGGCAACCAATTTCAAAAACTCCGAAGGATTTTGAAGGTATTGGATTTCGTCTATGAAAACCGCCACCCTGTCCCCATGAGCAGGGAAGCGCCCCTCCTCTTTTAAGAGAGTTATAAATCCATCGGTGCCGGCATCAAGAATTTTCTTATATCTTGAATCTTCAAGATCAATGTAATAGCATTTCTTTTTTAATCCAGACAGATGGTTTTTCAGCCACACCATAATGGAAGTTTTCCCCACTTGGCGGGCCCCGTGCAAAACGATTATTTCGTCAAGATCAATGGTTTTTAAAATTTCGTCAACAATTTCCCTTTTGTAAAGCATATTTTTTACCTGGATTTTAGATATAGTTTGATTATAGTTCAACTAAAATATAAAGCAAGTTTTGTTTTTGGTTGGACAAAAATCTCTCATCTTGCCATTTTTAAGCAAAAACACCGCAAATTGCAACCTGACTTTACAATTTGATATGTTATTTTGCATAACAGGATTGCAAAATGTTGATCTAGCCATCAAACAAGGGCAAGATATTACCGCTTATGAAATTAAGTGGGGCAAAAATATCCGCGGTTCAAAGATATTTGAAGAACAATATCGGGTTCCCGTAAAAATAATCGCGCCGTCAGATCCGTTGTTTTTCCGCTCATCGCCAGCTTGATCCTTTTGCCCGCGCAAATTAAAAAATTCGGCGGGGAGATGAAGTAATTTTAAAACCGCCGGAAATTCGGCGGTTTTTTGATTGGAAAAATTTTACGGCAAAAAAGAAAAATGTGATATAATAACAATATCAAATCATTGAATTTTAGGTTTTGATCTTTTGTTATGAATTTCACCATTCCGCAATTCATTGAGATGGAGTCCAAGATCGTGGGGCCGCTCACTTTCAGACAGTTCGTTTTCGTCGCCGCGGGGGTAACGATATCGTTTTTGATCTACTTCACCGTCGGCAGGGCGAGCATGCCGCTGGCGCTGGCGCTGATCGCCGTCGTGGGCGGCGGCGCCGGCACGCTGGCGTTCGTGAAAATTGACGGAATCAACATCGTCAAAGTAATCCAGCATTACGTCGCCTTTGCGATGGCGCCGCGGATATTTTTGTGGCAGGGATTTAACCTTCCCAACCAGCGCGTGGTGGACCAGGGGACCATCACCCTGCAAAAGGCGCCCACCACAGTCAAGATTGGATCTTCACCGAAAAAAAACAACTGGCGGCGCATCCGCGACTATATGGAAACCGCCTAATAAGTTTAAAATTGAAAAATCAAAAATCAAAATGACAGTTTAAAGTTAAAAATTATGAAATGCAAATAAGTTTAAAATTGAAAAATCAAAATTAAGGGATTTCCGTTATCATATATTGTTGGAATCTTTTGCAAAAAATTCCAACTCCAAAATTTTTAATTTTGATTTTTAAATTTTAAATTTGAAACATGGCGATTCTTTCAACTCAGCAATTTTTGGAAATTGATCAAATCAAAGACGGTATTTTGGTGCTGAAAAACAAGAGCCTGCGGGGGATAATCATGGTAAATTCCATCAATTTCGCCCTGATGGCCGAAGAAGAACAAAACGCCGTCATCGGCCAATACCAGAATTTTTTGAATTCTCTGGATTTTTCCCTGCAAATTCTGGTGCAAAGCCGCAAACTGAACATCACCAGCTACCTGGACAAACTGCGCGATCTGGAAACGCGCCAGATCAACGACCTTTTGCGCACTCAGATTGTGGAATACCGTAATTTCATCAACGAAATCGTTTCGGGAGGCACGATTATGAACAAAACTTTCTATGTAATCGTGCCCTTCCAGCCGATAATGCTTCCCAGCTTAGCCGGCGCGGGCGGAAAAAACGCGGCGGCTAACCGCGAAAAGATTGCGCGGGCGGCGCAGGAACAATTTGAACAGAGCAAAACTCAGTTGGCGCAGAGAATGGAATTCGTGGCGTTGGGACTCCGCCGTTGCGGCCTGCAATGCGTGCCGTTAAACAGCCTGGAAATCGCCGAATTTTTGTGGAGCTCGCACCATCTTGAAGATTCGGAACGCGGATATTATCCGGAAATCCCCCCGGAGTTAATCCAATAAAAATTTAATTTTGATTTTTAAATTTTTAATTTGAAACATGGCTTTATTATCGTCGTCCAAAAAGAAGAAACGGATGGAATTGCCGGGGCAGGAACTGCAAATGAAAACCATCAACATCCGGGACATCGTCGCGCCATCGTCGATCGTTTTGGCATCGGACCATTTCAAGATCGGAGAACGGTGCGGAAAATCGTTTTTCATCTTTTCCTATCCTCGCTATTTGAATTCCGGATGGTTCACGCCGGTAATCAATCTGGACACCCCCATGGACGTGTCTTTCCATATCCACCCCATTGATACCGGCACAACACTGAGAGATTTGCGCAAAAAGCTCACCGAAGTCCAGGCCGAAATTATGGAACGGCAGGAAAAGGGATTGGTGCGCGACCCGGCGCTGGAAATCGCTTATCAGGATTTGGAGAGCTTGCGCGACAAATTGCAGACTTCCACGGAAAGAATGTTCCGGCTGGGGATTTATCTTACCGCCTACGAAAAAGATGTGGCGAAATTGCGGGATATTGAAACCACCTTGCGGTCAATCCTGGAATCAAAACTGATCTACATCAAACCGTCGCTTTACCAGCAGAAAGAAGGCTTTGTTTCCACTTGCCCGTACGGGATGGACCAGATCCAGACATGGACGCCGATGAACACCAGTCCGCTGTCATCAACGTTCCCTTTCGTTTCCTTTGATCTTTCCGCCAACGAAGGAATCCTTTACGGCACCAACTTGCACAACAATTCGCTGATTCTCTTTGACCGTTTTTCAATGGAAAACGCCAACAGCGTGATTTTCGCCAAATCCGGTTCCGGGAAAAGCTACACTGTGAAATTGGAGATTCTAAGATCAATGATGATGGGAGTGGATGCCATCGTGGTTGACCCGGAAAATGAATTCAAAACTCTGGCTGAGGCTACGGGAGGCTCATTTTTGAATGTGTCCCTCTCTTCGCCCTACCACATCAACCCGTTTGACCTGCCCGATCCGCGGGAGGACGAAAATCCCGCCGACGTCATCCGCTCCAACATCATCAACATCGTCGGTCTGGTGCGCATCCTTTTGGGCGGAATGACCCCCGAAGAAGACGCGATCATTGACCGGGCGCTCACCGAAGTCTACGCCGCCAAAGACATCACGCCGCAAACCGATCCCAAATTATGGGCCGGACGCACGCCGCTGATGCAGGATCTGGAATCGGTTTTGGAGGGGATGGAAGGCGCCGATTCGCTGGTACGGCGCATCCGCAAATTCACCCAGGGAACATATGCGGATTTTTTCAACCAGCCGACCAATATCTCGATGGAGAAGCCGCTGGTGGTTTTCGGCATCCGTGATATGGAAAATGAATTCCGCACCTCGGCAATGTACATCATTATGCATTACATTTGGAACAAGGTGCGCTCCAAATCGCGCAAACGGATTCTGGTGGTGGACGAGGCCTGGGTGTTGATGCAAAGCGAGGACGGCGCGTCATTCTTGTACGGCTTGTGCAAACGGGCGAGGAAATACTGGCTGGGGGTAAGCACCATCACCCAAGATGTCGCCGATTTTATGCGTTCCAATTACGGCCAGCCGATCATCACCAACTCTTCCATTCAAATCCTGCTTAAACAATCGCCGGCCACGATTGACGTGGTACAAAAAACTTTCAATCTCACCGAGAGGGAAAAGGGGATGCTCTTGGAAGCGGAGATCGGAGAGGGATTGTTTTTCGCCGGGCAAAAACACGTGGCCATGAAAGTGGTCGCCTCTTACGTTGAGGACCAAATCATCACCACCAACCCCGAAGAACTGGAAAAAATCAAGCGGGCAAAGGAAGAGATACAAAAAAGCGCGGCGAAAGTGGCCGCCAAAGCGGCCCCGCCGCCGGAAATCGCCAATCGCGGCGGAATTCCGCCCGAAAAAAATCCGGCAACAAACGACACCCGCGCGGGCGCGTAAACGGAGCAAACCGGCGGCGAAGGGTAATCCGTCCCGGGACATCTCGGCAGAAATCAAAAGTCCGCGCTTTCAAGCGCGGACTTTTGATTTCTAAAACCGTCAAGCGGGCTTGACCACCACCCGCCGGTCGGCGTCGCACCCGCGGCTTTCGGTGGCCACATCGCGGCGCGCGGACAACTCCATGTGCACAATCCGCCGCTCGTAAGAATTCATCGGCGGCAGGGAAATTTCTTTGTTTTTCAATGCCGCGTCATCGGCAGTCGAAAGCGCCAGCTGGCGCAAATAATCTTTTCTTTTTTTTAAATAACCGTTAACGTCCACATCAATAAAAACCGTTTCACCGGTAATTTTGCGCGCCATCACCCGCAAAAGATGCCGGAGTGCCTGCAAGGTTTCCCCGTTGGGACCGATAATCGCCGCCGCGTCGTTGGTTTTAATTTCCACCTCCATGGCACCGGCATCGGAGGCATTGACGGTAACTTCCGCACCGGCATCAATTTTCGCCAGCAAATCCCGCGCGATTTTTTTGATTTCTTCGGGGGTGATTTTTTTGTCGTTCATATTTTTTATCAATTTTTACCGTTTTTTTTCAAAATATAATATTGCTGGCCGACGGAAAAAATCCCGGAAGCGATCCAATAAAGCCCCAGTGCGGACGGCAACGCCCAAAAGATCGCCACCGTTACCGCCGGAAAAACGTAAAGGGTTTGTTTTTGCATCATTTCCGCAAACTGTTCACTCTGGCTTTTTTCTTTCCCGTCGCCGGCGGGAACGGAAGGCATCATCATTTTCGCCTGGACAAATTGCAAAACTCCGGCGGCAACGGCAAACGCCGGAAACGAAGCCGCCAGATTGATGTGATCCAAAAACATCGGATCCACCGACCCGGGGTTGGGAACAAACCCGTAAAGCATCGCCAGCGATTCATCCTTGAATCCGTCCCAGAAAACGCGGTAAAGCCCCCACAAAACCGGAATTTGCACCAGCAGAAGCAAAAATCCGCTTAACGGATTTATCTTGTTTTCCCGCCAAAGTGCCATCATTTCCAGCGCCTGTTTTTCTTTGTCGTCTTTATACTTTTTTTGGATATCTTTCATTTGGGGCTGAATGCGTGTCGTAGCCTTTTGCACGCGGATCGCCTTGGCGGCCAGCGGATAAAGCAATATCCGGATCGCCACCGTAAGCGCGATCACCGCAAAACCGAAATCTCCCAGCCAATGGTAAAAAAGGATCAATACGTTAAAAAGAGGTTGATAGATCAATGCGTCAAAAATATTCATAAGAGTCGGTTGAAAGCCGGATTAAAGGGATTGCGGCGCCAAGAGGCGGCTTTTCGCCAAAATTTTTTCCATCTCCGCCGCCAGCTCCCGGTAAGTTTTTTTCTCCGCGCCGGGGCGGGCGATGACGGCGCAATCAAAGCCGGGAGTGATCCTCCCCATTAGGGCGGCGGCGGCGGCGCGGAGACGGCGTTTGACCAAATTACGCGCCGGGGCCTTTTTTGAAACCCGCTTGGACACCACAAAACAAAAGCGGGCGGCGGGCAGATCGGTGGCCGCCGCTCGAAGGGACAGCGCCGCCCCGCCGGCGGCGATTTTGCCGGCAAGAGCCCGCTTGATCTCCTTTTCTTTTTTCAGGCGATTCTCCGGCGGCAACATTTTGCTTTGAGAAAATTAACAAAAATCAAACCGAAAGTTTTTTTCTGCCTTTGGCGCGGCGCGAATTCAAAACCCGCCTTCCGCCGACAGTCTTGGAGCGTTCGCGAAATCCGTGAGTTTTGCTTCTCTTTCTTTTTTTTGGCTGATAGGTTACGCTCATATTCTTGATTGGTTATTCCGGAATTATCACGCCTTCATTCTACATTAAAATTCCAAAAAAACAAGGGCAATGGAGACAACCGCTTATCGGATCGCCGCTCGCTTGCCAAAAAAACAAAAATGATGATAAGCTGTCAATAGCGTTTATTTTGATGTTTTATCCACATTTTACCCATACTTTTCCACCTTTTTTCCACCGCGAAAATCGCTTGCCGTTTTGGGTCTTTTGTTTTATAAAGGTATGAATTTCGCCCTGATCTCAAAATTTTTCCGGCAAAACTTGATCCAACCGGGAAAAATTGCAAAAAGAAATCCCGCGATGCGGAATTTGCGGCGACCCCGGCAAAATTAATTCCCGGGTTATAATGAGGCTGTCGGATAATTGATCATCTTGGACAATGGAAACGCAAAACACAAACAACGAAAAAATCTGGCGGGCGATTCTGGCCCAAGCGCAGTTAAACGTTTCTCCGGCGATTTTCGCAACCTGGTTTAAATCAACCAGCATTATTTCCATAGAAAACGGGGAAGCCAAAATCGCCGTTCCCAATTGTTTGGCCAAAGAATGGCTTGAACAAAAATACCGCAAACAAATGATCGTTTTTTTGCGGGAATTTGACGCCTCAATCCGGGAAGTTTTTTTCAAAGTCCAACAACCGCCAACCGACAAAAATATTTTTTCTCGGGCGCGGCAACCCGGCGGCGGGCAATTGGGGCTTGATGAATTCAAATTCAATAAAGAAACAAACTTGAATCCGAAATACCGTTTTGATTGCTTTATCGTGGGGCCGCACAATGAATTGGCGCACGCGGCGGCGGCGGCGGCGGCGGAAAAACCCGGCCAAACCTATAATCCGCTATTCATTTACGGCGGCGTCGGCTTGGGGAAAACCCACCTCTTACAGGCGATCGGCAACAAGGTCGCTCGTGATTTTCCTGAAAAAAAAATCCGTTATGTCCCCACGGAAAAACTGACCACCGAAATCATCAACGCCATTCGCGGCGGCACCATCCAGGATTTGCGCACCAAATATTTGGACACCGCGGTTTTCATTATTGACGATATTCAGTTTATTTCCGGAAAAGACAAAACCCAAGATGAATTTTTTTATCTTTTCAACACTCTCTACAATAAAAACCTGCAAATCGTCTTGTCGTCCGACCGGCCGCCAAAGGCGATCACTGAGCTCTCCAACCGCTTGCGCTCGCGCTTTGAAGGAGGAATGATCGCCGACATCAGCCTGCCGGATTTTGAAACAAGAATGGCAATTTTGAAGGAAAAATGCCAGATTATGAAAATTGATTTTTCCGATGAAATCCTGTCGGCGATTGCCGGCACCATCCAAAATAATGTGCGGGAACTTGAAGGCGCTTTAATTAAAATCGCGGCGCATTTCAAATTAAAAAAAGAACCGCCGACTCCCGAGATCTGCCGGGAAATTTTGGCGGCGATCAACCCGAAAAAAGTAATCGGTTTCAAAAAAATCATCCAGGAAACCGCCACTTTTTATGAAATTAAAGAAAAAGACATTATTTCGGACTCACGAAAAAAAGAAATCGTCGTCCCGCGGCAAGTGGTGATGTATCTTTTAAGAAATGAAATTAACGCCTCATTTCCTTTTATCGGCCGAAAAATGGGGAACAAAGACCATACCACCGTGATGCACGCCTACAAAAAAATCTCTTCAAAAATAAAGGATGACGCATCTTTCTCGGAAGAAATAAACTTGTTAAAAAATAAAATCTACAGCGCCTGATTTTATTTTTGGGGTGTGTAAAAGCTGTTAATCAACCCCCCAATAAAAACCATAATTAACCGCCGATAAAAAATGGAAAAAATAAAAACAAAAAACCCGCCGGCAGTAAATCACATTTTTTCCACAAATAATTAAACCATCAATACAATTAAACCCGCAATCTTAAAACAAGCTTAATATGATAATTATCCACCATAATAAATAATGATAATATTTAAAATAATTAATAATTAATAATAATTAATAAAAAATGAAAATTAAAATTCCACGGGAAAAAATTAAACAAGCGGTAAATGTGGCGGAAAAAATCACCGGAAAAGACGCCTCACTGCCAATTTTGGGTAATATTATGTTAAAAGCGGAAGATAATTATCTTTCGGTTATCGCCACCAATTTGGAAACCGGAATAATTTGGGATTTATTGGCGAAAACGGAAACCGCCGGCAGTGCGGTTTTACCGGCAGGGATATTTTCTGGTTTAGTTTCTTCGTTACCCGGGTCAACATTATTAATTGATAAAAAAAATGACACCGTTTCGGTGGTTGATGAAAAAACAAAGTCAAATTTAATCAGTTTGGCGCCGGAGGAATTTCCAACACTTCCAATAATTGACGGTGGTGATTATTTTAATGTTCGCGCGGATATTTTTTGTCAAGCCTTAACGCAAGTGGCTAATTTTAGCGGCACGTCTTCGGTTAAACCGGAAATAAACGGCGTCTGTGTGGTAATTGAAAACGATAATATTAAAATTGTTGCCACTGACAGTTTCCGCCTGGGGGAAAAGAAAATATCCACTGCCGGTAAGGGGTTGTTGTCTAAAAAATATTCAATCATTTTGCCCGCCAGAGCGGTGCGGGAAATTGTGGCGGTATTTGGTAATTTTCAAAAAAATATCATCGTTTATTTATCCGATAATCAAATGATGATTGATTTTTCGGATGACGATGGCGGCGGCCGGTCGCGGATCCGTTTTATGAGCCGTTTAATTGATGGTGAATTTCCGGATTATCAAGCGATTATCCCCGACGCGCACACCACCCAAATCGGTTTTTTAAAAAAAGAGATTCTCTTTCAATTAAAACCGGCACAAATTTTCTCCGGGAAAAACAGCGAGATAACGGTGGAAGTTTCGGTAAAAGACAAAGTGGCTAAAATTGCCAGCCGCGCCGCGGACTTTGGCGGCTATGAGGGGGAAACGGGGTTATTGGTGGCGGAGGGGAAGGATATTGCGATTGTTTTTAATAATCGTTTTTTAATTGACGGCTTGTCGGCGATCACTGCCGATGAATGTTTTTTGGGTTTTTCGGGGGATGATGGGCCGGCGCTTTTACGATCAAAGACCGGCGATGATTTTATTTACATAATAATGCCGATTAAGAAATATTGATTTTTTAAATCGGCGGGCCGTTTGATAATTGCCGGCGCGGAGTTAAGGTTTGCTAAAATATTCCAGGGGTTGGTTTGCTAGGATTTTTTCCATAAAGGTGTGGAATATTGGTCCGGCAACCACCGAACCCGGCTCTCCTTTGATGATTGCGTTGTTGCTGTTGCCCGCCCATACGCCGGCGGCGATTGAGGGGGTGTAGCCAATAATCCAACCGTCTTTATAGTTACTGGTGGTGCCGGTCTTGACTGCGACCTGATGATTGGGAAAATAAAGCGGCGAATTGGCGCCAAAAATATAGGCGCGGGCGTTGTTATCCGAAAGGATGTCGTTGATGAGGTTGGCGCTACGTTGGCTCAAAACTTTTTGCGGGGTTTTATTGTTTTTATAAATGGAAAATCCATTACTGTCTTTAATATCAACGATTCCCGCGGCTGGCAGGCGATAACCTTCGTTGGCAAAAATTCCGTAAGCGGAAACCATATCCAGCAGGGTAACTTCGCCGCCGCCAAGCACCAGCGCCAGGCCGTAGAACGACGCCGGATTATTAAGGGTGGAGATCCCCATTTCTTTGGCTTTAGCGATGCTGTCGTTGAGTCCGGCCATTGAATTCAGGACTTGTACCGCCGGCACGTTAAGCGATCCGGCCAGCGCCCGGCGAAGGGTTACCGGCCCCTGGAAGGTGCCGGTGTAGTTTTGGGGGCAATATTCTATTCCCCCCCATTTGCCAAAACACGTGGGGGTGTCATTGACGATGCTGGTGTCGGAATATCCTTTTTCAAACGCAGTGGCGTAGACAAACGGCTTAAACGATGATCCCGGTTGGCGCCCGGGGTGCATCACCGCCACATTATATTGCGGATCAAACAGACAATCAACTCCCGGCGAGCAATTTTCGGGATAAGGGTTGTCGTAATAATCGCCGGTGCCCACGGTCATTGCCAAAACCTCTCCATTTTTGGGGTTCAGCGCGACCAGCGCCGCGTTGTGCGCGTAATAGCGGTAATTGTTTTTCACGCCGTCGCGCACCACTTGTTCGGCGGTTTGTTGCATGTTCCAGTTAAGAGAAGTGATCACTGTCAGTCCGTTTTCCTCCAGATATTGCCGTCCGTATTCTTCTTCCAGTTGTTGTTTAATCCAGAGGGTGAAATAGGGGGCCTTTATTTCAATCTTTTTTTCAATGAATGAAACGGTTTCTTTTTTGGCGTCTTCGGCTTCTTGTTGGCTTAAATATCCGTCTTCGGCGGCCCGGTTCAACACATAGTTTTTGCGGGCCATTAAATCGTCAAAATGAGCGGGGTAATAAGATGGTGATTGGATTAAAGATATTAAAGTTGCCTGTTGGGCCAGGCTCAGTTCGTTGACGGGTTTGTTGAAATAATTGGCGCTGGCCGCGCCGACACCGTAGGTGTTCTGGCCGAAAGGCACCTGGTTTAAATACCATTCCAAAACATCGTCTTTTTCGTAGCGGCGGGTGAGTTCAATGGCCATCACAATCTCGCGGATTTTCCTTTCGGCGGTTTTTTCATTGGTCAAAAAGGTTGACCGGATCAATTGTTGGGGGATGGTGGACCCGCCGGTGATTCTGCCGGTTTTAAAATAAGTTAAAAAGGAGCGGGTGATTCCCTCAATATCAATGCCGATATTATTTTTGTAAAAATTTTTGTCTTCGGCGGACACTGCCATTTTTTCCATTGAATCCGGGATGGAGGCGAGATTGGCCCAGTTGCGTTTTTCTTCGCCGTAGATTTCATAAAGAAGGATTGCGCCGGTGCGATCGTAAATTTTGGTGGATTGGATATTGTTTTTTTCCGAAAATTTTTCCGGCCGGGGAAGATCGCGCGTGTAATAAATGAAAACCATTCCGGCAAAAACCGCGCCCGCCAATGCCAAAACGGCAATGACCGCGAAAAACCGTCCCAGAAAAACACCAATCTTGCGCTTACTGCCGTTTTTTGCGAAAAAAGATTTGAATTTTGACATTTTGGAATATTTAAATTAAAAAACCTTTGTGCGGATGATTTATTATTGTAGAATGAAATAATATGGAAATAAACACCAATTCGGAAAAAATCGCCGGAATTATGTCTCGCGGAGTGTTTGAAGCGGTTGATCGCCGCGAACTGGAAAAAAAACTGGCGTCCGGGAAAAAATTACGCGTCAAATTGGGGATTGATCCCACCGCGCCGGATTTGCATCTGGGGCATGCGGCGGTTTTGCGCAAATTGCGCCAATTTCAGGATATGGGACACCAAGCGGTTTTGATCGTGGGCGACTTTACTACCCTGATCGGCGATCCGTCGGGGAGATCGGCGTCGCGGCCACAGATTGATGGCGCGCAGATTCGGGATAACATGAAAAATTATATCAATCAAGCCGCCAAAGTGATTGACGTTGAGAGCGCCGAAATCCGCTATAACAGCGAGTGGTTTTCTCCCAAGCCAATGCTGTTTTTGATGGATTTGGCGAAAAGATTTACCGTGGCCAGATTGATTGAGCGCGAAGATTTTCAAAAAAGGCTGAGTGCCGGCATGGATGTGAGTATGCTGGAAATGCTGTATCCGCTCCTGCAAGGATATGATTCGGTGGCGGTGGCCGCCGACGTGGAATTGGGCGGTTACGATCAGCGGCTGAACATTCTTTTCGGCAGAAAGGTCCAGCGGTCGTTTGATTTGCCTGAACAGGACGCGGTTTTCTGCCCATTGTTGCCGGGGATTGACGGCGGAAAGAAAATGTCAAAATCCGCGGGTAATTATATCGGTTTGGGGGAAAAACCTGCCGAAATGTTTGGCAAAATAATGAAAATCGCCGATGCGTCAATGTGGAATTATTTTGAGATGCTCACCGGTATCGGTTTGCCGGAAATTCAAAAATTGAAAAGCGACGTTGAAAGCGGGAAACAGCATCCGCGCGACGTTAAAATGATGCTGGCGCACAAAATTGTTTCGGGCTTTAACGGCGAAGGCGCCGCGGATTCGGCGCAAAAAGAGTTTATCCGCGTGGCGCAAGAGGGAGATTTGCCGTCGGACATTTTCGCCGCGGAAGTCAAAGAAAAATCGCTCAACATTCCTGATTTGTTGATTGCTTTGGGGGCGGTGAAGTCAAAGGGAGAAGCGCGGCGATTGTGCGAGCAAGGCGGGATAAAAATTGACGGCGTTGCCAAAAACGATTGGCAAGAAATGATTGGGGTTAAAAGCGGGATGGTGGCGCAAGTCGGCAAGAGTAAATTTTTCAAAGTGAGATAATTGTTGATAACCGTGTGGACAAACTGTTTGGCGGAAGTTGAAAATCTTGTTTAAAAACTATTGAAAGCCGTGGGATAACCCGCGGTTTTGATTTTTTGGCACCCGTAGGGGCGAATGATTATTCGCCCGTATTTAATTTAACGCAAAAGGGCGAATAATCATTCGCCCCTACAAATAAAATCAAATTCACAAATTCATACTGCGGATAAGGTAAGTCGCCGCGATGGACAGCGCGTCGGCGGCGTCGTCGGGCTTGGGGGCTTCTTCCAGCCGCAGAATTTTTTGGATCTCGCGCTGGACGTCTTTTTTGTCGCTTTTGACAAACCCGGTGACGGTCATTTTCACTTCAATCGGGGTGTAGCGGTAGACCGGCAGGCGTTTTTTGGCCGCCGCCAACAAGATCACGCCCTGCGCTTGCGATACCGGCACGATGGTTTTGGCGTTCTTGAAAAAAAACACGTTTTCCATCACCAGCGCCTTGGGGCGATATTGGGTGATGACCCGGTTTAAATCCAAATGGATTTTGTTGAGCCGGTGAGGGAGCGCCATTTCGGGCGTGGTGTCAATCGTGCCGTAGGCGATGCACTTTAATTTTGACGCTTTGCCGGCAATCGGCGACACCAGCCCGAAGCCGGTGGTGGCCAACCCCGGATCAATTCCGAGAATAATCATAAATGTAAAATGTAAAAATCTGCGCCTAAGGCGCATCCGTCCTTTGGCGGAAAAATCAAAATGACAATGCAAAATTTAAAATTGAAAAATTCAAAGTAATTTCATTATACGCCCGCCCGCCCTTGTTGCCCACCTTGACAAATTGTTGTTATTATTATACTATTCGCTCATGGGCGACTTGAGAGATCTTTTAGACTTAATCGTTAAGATAGAGACAGGCTTTGAGAGATGGCGTGTTAATGACCATTGCAGTGAGTGGAAGCGGACGCACGATGATTGTAATGGGTGTGTCTATGATTTACCCTGTGCGAAATATGCAAGCATTGGGCTCGCTTATACGCTTGCGCTGATGGGGTGTATTGATTCAAACACGATGGCCCAAAGGGTTTTGCGGATCGGAGAAGCAAGAGCAAAAGAAGATGTCCTTTCTTGCGAATGTGGTTGGGCCGACGATGAGGAGAAAAAATAGGTTGGCCCACTGAAGGAGCCTAAAGACAGATGAGGTGCATAAAGTGCCCTTCTTTTTTTATACAAAATCCTGGGAATGTGGGGATTTTGAGGAGGGGGAATCCTTGAAATTTGCCAATTTTGAGGATTTTTGTTATTATTGGGTATAAGACACAAGGCAATGAAATTAACACAACGCTTAAACATCGCCAGATAAACCCATGAAAATTCCTCGCTTCTATGATAATTTGGGCGAATATGTAAAACCCAACAAAGCGTTGGTGATTTATGGTCCGCGGCGCGTGGGCAAGACCACTTTGCTAAATAATTTTTTAGCCGGTTGTGAAATGAAATACCGGTTGGACTCGGGAGATGACATTAAAGTCCGCGAGATTTTATCTTCGCAAGATTTTGATATTTTAAAAAATTATGCCGCGGATTATGAATTAATTGCCATTGATGAGGCGCAGAGAATTCCCAATGTCGGCTACGGCTTGAAAATTTTGGTTGATCAAATTCCCGGCATAAAAATTATTGCCACCGGCTCGTCGTCTTTTGAGCTTTCCGGCCAAGTGGGCGAACCGCTCACCGGACGAAAAAATACCCTTGTCCTTTATCCGGTGGCGCAATTGGAATTGGAAAAAGTTAAATCCCGTTTTGATTTAAAAAATGAATTGGCGCGCTATTTGGTTTTTGGGGGTTATCCGGAGGTTATCGCGGCGACAAGCGACAAGGAACGCGCCAAAATTTTGCAGGAAATCGTGAATTCGTATTTGTTAAAGGATATTTTGGAAATTGAACAGGTTAAGGGCTCAAAATTGCTTTTGGATCTTTTGCGCTTGGTGGCGTTTCAGGTTGGCGGCGAGGTCTCGCTTTCGGAGTTGGCCGATCGGTTGCAGATTGATTACAAAACCGTGGGGCGCTATTTGGATTTGTTTGAAAAATCTTTTGTCCTTTATAATCTGCGAGGATTTTCCCGCAATTTGCGCAAAGAAATCACCAAAAAAAGCAAATATTATTTTTATGACAATGGCGTGCGCAACGCGGTGATTTCAAATTTCAACGGCTTGGATTTGCGCGACGACATTGGCGCGTTGTGGGAAAATTTTTTGGTAATTGAGCGGCTCAAAAGAAATTCTTACCGCGAGATTTTTTCCAATAATTATTTTTGGCGCACCTGGGACCAAAAAGAAGTTGATTTTGTGGAAGAAAGGGAGGGGAAGCTTTTCGGCTACGAGTTTAAATGGGGAGATAAATCAGCAAATAAATCCAATCGGGATGAGTGGTTATCAATCTATTCGGAGGCATCGCTGGAAAATGTTAATTCAACAAATTATTTTGACTTTATTATTTAAAGCTCTCAAAATTAATTGCCGGATTTTGAGGAGTGGGAATCCTTGAAATTTGCCAATTTTGAGGATTTTGGGCGCGGGTTGACGGAAAGTATTACTAAATGGTTGTCCGGCGATACAAAAATGCGGGCGGGCATAAAGCCGCGCCCCTACGGGTGCGAAACGCGAATGCAAAAAACTCCGCGCAAACGGAGTTTTTGATCGGCAATGATCAATGATCAGTAATAAATGATAAGTAATAAGTGGTAAGTGGTAAGGGTTAGTCTTTTAAATTGGAATAGACTTCCTGGACGGAATCGTTGTCGGTGAGTTTTTCAATGAGTTTTTCGTTTTGCTCTTTGATTTTTTCGTCGCCCTCCACTTCCTCTTTGGGCATCCATGCCAGTGAAAAGGATTCCACTTTGATGCCTTTTCCTTCCAGTGTTTTTTTCACGGCCTCGGCGTTTTCGGGTGCGGTGCGCACTTCCAATATGTTTTCAAACCAATAAATATCGTCGGCGCCGGCCTCAATGGCGTCCATTTCCAGCGACTCTTTGTTTTGTTTGCTCTCCGGCTGATCTTCCAATTTGACGATCACCATTCCCTTGCGTTCAAACATCCAGCGGATGGCGCCTTCGCCGACCATCTTGCCGTTGTTTTGATTTAGAATGGTCTTAACATCGTTGACGGCGCGGTTTTTGTTGTCGGTGATGCCTTCAACCAAAAGCGCCACATTTCCCGGGCCGTAGCCCTCAAAGAGAAAATCGTAGAAAATCTCGCCTTCTCCGGGGCCGGTGGCGCGGGCAATCGCGCGCTCAATGTTATCTTTGGGCATATTGATGCCCTTGGCCTGATCCAGCGCCATGCGCAGGCGCGAATTTATTTCGGGGTTGGCGCCGCCTTCCTTGACGGCGACAGTGATCAGGCGCACCATTTTGGAGAATGCCGCACC
>DIWQ01000024.1 GCA_002423555.1 Patescibacteria group bacterium UBA6102 | reverse complement strand
ACAATGATAAAATCGCAAGAATAAACAACACGATCAACGATTCCGAAGCCATGGCCCACCAAACAACTCGCAGGCTTTTAACAAATCCAACCCGCAAAGATTCGGCCATAGCGCTGGTCAAAATCGGGCCGGGAACCGCCCCGCCAATGAATCCAACCATAACCGCACCGGCAATCTGGCTCAAAAAATTCATATAATTCTGTTTAAAACAACTGGCTTTGATCCCGCAAAACTAATATTCTGGTATCCTTCAGAATATTGGAATACATTACCCTCTATTTACGGATATTCCAACATTCTTGAGAATGTTGGAATATCCGTTATTTGGTTTTTTAATCACGGTTTTTGATTTTGGCGAGGACTTCGGCGATAAAATCGGCTTTGGAAATCTGGCGGGCGGATTTTGAACCGCGATCGCGCACGGCCAGCATATCGGATTGCGCCTCCTTATCGCCCACGACCAAAACATAGGAAATCTTTTCGCCGGCGGCTTTGCGGATTTTATTGCCCAGGGTTTCGTCGGCGAAATCAACTTCCGTGCGAATACCCGCTTGCCGGAACTCATCGGCCAGATTTTGGCAAAAATCAACATGCGCCTCGCCCACCGACAATATTTTTGCCTGCACCGGCGATAGCCAAACCGGGAACGCGCCGGCATAGTGCTCAATCAAAAGGCCGATAAATCTTTCGAATGATCCGAACAACGCCCGATGCAGCATATACGGTTTTTCCTGCTCTCCTTTTTGGTTCACAAACGACATATCAAATCTTTCCGGCAAATTAAAATCAAACTGCAAAGTGGAGCACTGCCATTCGCGGCCTAAAACATCTTTGATTTTGAAATCCAATTTCGGCCCGTAAAACGCCGCTTCGCCCAACTCTTCCTTGAAATTTAATTTTTTTTCAACCGCCACCTCGCGCAAAATATTTTCGGTAAATTCCCATCCTTCGTCATCACCGGCATAGTGCTCTTTATTGATCGGGTCGCGCAACGACAAATAAACATTCACTTTATCCATTTCAAAACCGAACGACTTATACATAAACGCGATAAAATCGATTACTTTTTTCAGTTCATCTCTAACCTGGTCTTTGCGGCAAATGATATGCGCGTCATCCTGCGTGAACCCGCGCACGCGCGTCAATCCCGAAAGCTCGCCCTTTTTCTCATAGCGATAAACCGTGCCGCATTCGGCCCAGCGCATCGGCAATTCGCGATAGGAATGCAAATTGTTTTTATATATCCGAACATGGAATGGACAATTCATCGGCTTGAGCAAATACTGTTCCGATTCATCGGGCTTTTTGCCGGCCTGCAAATCTTCCAGCGATTGGCCGACTTCCATTGCCGGATACATACTGCCCGAAAAAAATCCCCAGTGCCCGGATTTTTCCCATAACCGACGGTTGCCAATGTGGGGCGAACGGACCAAATCATATCCGCCTTTCAAATGCGCGTCATACCAAAAGTCTTCAATTACGCGCCACAACATCGCGCCCTTGGGATGCCACAATACCAATCCCAATCCGGCATCTTCATCAATATGGAATAAATCCAGCTCTTTGCCCAACTTGCGATGGTCGCGTTTTTCCGCTTCTTCCAAATTTATCAGATAATCGTCCAACTCTTTTTTTGATGCGAACGCCGCGCCGTAGACGCGCGTGAGCATTTTGTTTTTCTCGCCGCCTTTCCAATAGGCGCCCGCGATTTTGGTTAATTTGAAGCCGTCAATCGGCAGATCTTTTGCCGATTCCACATGCAACCCGCGGCAAAGGTCGTAAAAATCGCCGCTTTGGTAGACCGACACTTTTTGCTCGCCCTTGTTTTCCAAATCGGAAATAATCTCCAGCTTATATGGCTGGTCCGCGAAAATCTTTTTGGCCTCATCAACGCCGATTTCTTTTCTCTCAAATGTCACGCCGCCGCCGATAATCTTTTTCATCTTAATCTCAATCTCTTTTAAATTGTCCGGCGCCAAAGTTTGGCCGCCCAAATCAAAATCATAATAAAAACCGTTTTCAATCGCCGGCCCCATGCCAAACTTCGCCGCCGGATATATGCTTTTTACGGCCGCGGCCATTATATGCGCCAGCGAATGGCGAATCACTTCAATATCGTATCTTTTGTTCATATTTTTATTTATTTTTAACATTTTATCATTTTGACATTTATTTGACATTTGGATTTTGGATTTTGGATTTTGACATTAAAAAAACCTCGCCCCAACCTTGAATTTTCATTCAAAATTAGGGCGAGGTTTTTGCTCCCGCGGTTCCACCTAACTTGTCCCGAGTAAAACAAGGGATATCTCTTTTTTGCCAAAAAACTTAGACCTTTGACGGTTGCCGGTTTTTTCACCCGGCAACGCGGTTGGTGGCCGCGCCAATCGCCTTTTGGCAAATATTCAATTGTGATTTGATACTACGCCCGTTTTTTGATTTTGTCAAACAACTGGCAATTTTAATTTTCGCCCAATTTTTTCACGAATTCCAACTGGCCGTCGATGTCGTTGAACGGTTTGCCGTCCGCATCGGTTTTATTTTCAAAACCAGCTAAATTTTTCATCGTTCCCAATCCAAATACGCGGTCAACTAATTTTATTACTCTGCGAATTTCCCCTTTTAATGTCGCCTCGGCAAAAACGTTAAAAACATCCTCGCGAGCTTTTATATTGAATTCATTTTTATTATTTGCCTCAAGATTTTCTTTGTTTTGAAAAATTTTATTTATAAGAATATCAAGCATCTTTCTTGATTTATGGTAGCAAAAAAAATCCACCTCTTTTATCCGGCCGCTCTCGTCGCAAGAGGCGTATAATATATCTTCAATATCTTCCCGATTCTTTGCCAAATCATGTTTCAACGATCCCGACAATAAGCCGCCTTTAATTCTTTTGGTTTCCGCAATCTCTTGATCAGAAATTTCCGAATCAATATATTCCAATATTTCTTTTTTAACCATTTCTTCTATCACGGCCTCGTTTAAATTTTCAAAGTATTCTTTCCCCCCGCCCCGATTGATAACGTTCAACCCGTTTGAAAACGCTTTTACGTTGGTTAACGACTTTTCCAAACCTATCGGAACCTGAACAAAGTTACGCACTTTCATATGCATCATCTCATGCATTGTGATTTCCAACAAAGATGCTGCCGACTTTCTTTCTTTTATTCCGATTGCTTGCAAATCCCAAAAATAAGTCGCTTCATTTTCTTCGTCTTGCCAGCATTCTTCTTTTATTATGTGGATGTTTTGTTCCGGTATATCAAAAATACCACAATCATGTCTTCTCAATATCTCGTTCGTTAATTGATTTGCCAGTTGAACCGTTGCCGATTCTTCCGAAGTTTTTCTTTTTTCTACTTCCGACAAACCTTCGTAGTTCTGTTTTTTAAATCGATAAGCAAAGCATTCCTTCACTTCTTCTTCGCCTTCGGGGCCAACATCGCCGATGATACCGTCGATTGATGAAAATTTTTCCATAAAACAATTTTATTTTTTAAATTCGCGGCAAAGTTCCAGAAAAGTGGCATTGCTCCAGGCTTGATTGGGACAGCCGGCGGGATCAAAGCTTTGCGCCGAACTGATTTCGGACGCGCATCCCAGCGCCCCGCCCCACAAAATATCGTGGCGAGAGGCGACAAAAATTTTTTCAATGTAATGCTTGAAATATCCGCCGGCGATCCGGCGCATCGCAATCGCAGCGATATTGTTTATCCAAAACCAGCTGTCGCCGTTGTGGTATGATTTGGCATTCTCGCCGGTGCTTTGCGGGCAGAACCGCGGATCGTTTTTGTCAATGGTGGCCAGCCCGCCCCAGTCAAGCCACAACTTTGCCAGCGCATTTTCAAAAACAACGCGCCACTCGCTTTTTTCCAGCAAGTCCGGATAAATATAGGCGGCCAGAAAAAGATTGGGGCGGCAAGTGAAATCATGTTTGTTTTTTTCAACATCAAAGCGATCGGCCAAATTTTGCGTGTCAAAAAAAGTTTTTCGCGCGATAATTTCCAACCCGTCTTTTAACTGCGAATAATATTCTTTTTTTTCCGGATCGTCGGTGAGCCGACGCGCCAGATCATACATCGCCAACCGCTGGGCCTGGATTTCCACGCATGCCCCGGGGCGTTCCAGACTGTCCATCCAAGTTTTTTCATCGGTATTTACCGCCAAACCGCCCCGCGTGCGATACCGCAACTGCCAGCCGATCGCTCTTTCCAAAGCATCGGCAATTTCCCGTTTTTCTTCGCCGTCAAAAAAATTCTTCTTCAAAAATTCGGCGGCGCGCGAAAACAGCCAGCCGGCGCCGTCGGCGGTGTCAAAATGATATTTGTTTTTTTTCAATTCTTTGAACTGGCGCCAAAAAACCGTCGTGGCGGCAGTTCGATCAAATTCAGCCAGCCCTTTCAGCGACACCGCCTCATCTCTCTGCCAAATCTGGAAAAACCACGGCCAGCCGGCACGCAACGACAAACTGTCTTTTTCGGTTTTAACCAGCATCCGCAGGGCATTTTTGGCCGCGGCTTTGGCCACCGCAGTCTTATCGGGCAATACCGGCCAAAAAACTTTCGCGCGATAATTATTTAAAAATTCCGTGCGTTTTTTTGACTTTTCCGCTTCAAAATCGTTTAAAATCCGGCCGGCGCGGGCGGCGGTCTCTTCCTTGTCGCCGCCGGCGGCAAAAACCAGTCTTGAGGCTGACACCGCCGCCGGACGGAAAGCCCGGCGGCAAAACGGGGGCGATGCGCGTTTTTTGTCCCACTCATAATCGCGATCGGCCCATTCGTTTGTTATTTTGGAAATTTTGAAGTCGCCGGCAACCGCCAAAAAAATCTCCGGCAGGGGCAATCCGGAAATTTGGCGGCAGACGGCCAGAATCAATCCGTCCTCTTCCCAAACCGCATAATGCTGTTCCGCGTCCGGATTTTTATATGATTCCTTGATGTCCAAAAAAAATGATATTTCCGCCGGTTTTTCAATTTCATAGGCCAGACAATTTTGCGTGGGAAGAAAAAAAGACTCCCGGTTGTTCTCCCAAATTCTTTTCACCCGCCAAAAATCGTTTTCCAACGCCAAAAAACCGGCCGCGCCGACGGGGCGGATATCGTCAATTATTTTTATCAAGCGGCCGCCGATTTGACAGAACCATCCCTGATAGCGGCTGGCCGGATTTTTGCCGATCCACAAATAACCGCCGGCCCGACCGAGCATCAGACCTCTGCCGCCAAGGTCATTGACAGTTTTGATTATTGTTTTTTTCCCGAAGTTATGGATAAGTTCCACGAATATAAATTAAAAAGGTAAATTTAAAAAGGAAAAACGAAAATTTCAAATTAAAAATTTTAAATTGCCGTTTTTACTTTTTCATTTTTAATTTTTACTTTGTAACGCCAGATTGTGCGCCGCCACGTAATTCTCCGCCAAATCCGCCCAATCAAAATTATTCACCAGTTTGCGGGCGTTAATCTTGTTTTCCACCCGCTGGTGCCGCGGCATCACCGCATAATCGTAGAGAATGCCGCCCAGCTGTTCCGCCGCTTCGTCGGCGCTTTTGCCGAAATTATTGATGATAAAAATCCCCGGATTTTGCTCGTCGCGAGGCAGAGCGGCCAAGAACCGCCCCAGACCGCTCAAATCGCTGGTCACCGCGGGCACGCCCTCGGCCGCCGCTTCCAGCGGCGTGTATCCCCACGGTTCGTAATACGACGGAAAAACTCCCAAATGACACCCTTGGATTGCCTCCCGCATCGTCAGATTAAGCAGGCGATCGGTGCCGGTCAAGTAAGCGGGATAGAAAATAACTTTGACGCAGTCGTCTTTTTTGTTTTCCAAACCGGCCTGCGCCAGCGCCTTGATTATCTGGTCGTTGCGGCATTCCAATTCGTGGGTGCAAATCAGCGGCGCGCCGGCACGGCGGGCTTTACGCAAACGGCGTTCCAGTTCGCGGTGCGGTTCGCCGTCAAAAACATCGGCGCTCTTCAAGTCTTTTCCGGCAAAAAGAGAATAGGTGAAACTTTCCATCAAATTGCCCGAATTTTCCTCAATGAATTCTTTGATGTCAAAATAATTGCCGCGATTCTCAATCAGATCGGGATGGATGCCCTTGGTCTGCGCCGGCACCCACAAAAAGGCGATCACCGTCCGGGAACTCTTTTCCCGTTTTAACTTCCGGTTCAAATCTCCCAGAGCAACGATGAAAGAATCAATTCCTTTGGCATGGAATTCATACCGCGCCATCAGAAAATAGAACAATGTGTTCTTCGGGTCAAAAGTGTAGTGCGGAAAAAAATTATAGAACAAAAATTCGCGAATCCGGCCGCGCTGGATGCGGTGCTTGATCGCCGCCTCCTCAAAACTCAAATACCCGCCCGCATCCAATCCGTTGGGCAGAAAAACATCCGGTTCCCGCCCCAAAAAATACTTACACTCCACGCCGGTGATTTCGCTCACCGTGGTGAACACCGAACACTCGCGCGCGGCGGCCGCTTCCAAAAGATGCTTGGCTTGGACGTGATAACGATAAGCTTCCTCCGACGGATTGATGTTTTCAATGCCGGCATAAAATTCCCGGCCGGCAAACGCCAGACTGCGCCCCAGGGTTGTCGCGTGCGTGGTAAACACCGAAGCGGCGCCGGCGCCGAATTTTTTGGCGAACAACAGCGCCGTGCCCGCCAGCCATTCATGGCAATGGGCCACCGTTTTTTTGGCGGGATTGGCCAGCGCCGCCTGTTCAATCAAGCGGCCGACGGCATATCCCCAAACCGCCGGTTCGTCAAACTCAAAACCGGAATCCATGGAATCAACGCGGTAATCGTCCCACAANNTCAATCAGCCATCTTCCGCAATGGCAGACGATGCCTTGATTTTTCAGGTTGTCAAAAGCGGTTTTGAGCCATCCTTTCGGCGATATTTCCTCCAGCTGGTGTTTCGCGTTTTGCGCCAGATACGGGCCGACCAAAAAATAGCCGTCTTGATAGCGCTTGGCCATTTGCGCGGCTTTGGTGGCCAAAACCGTGTTGATACCGCCGATTTTATTGCAAACTTCCCATGAAATTTCCAACAACAAATCCGCTTGCGGAGACAGCAATGTTTTTTTTATATTTTTCATCGGCGTTAAGGCGGGGGCGTTTTAATCGGGCTACATCAAGAAAGACCAAAACCGGGGGGCGCTCATTTTTTCCTTGATCCTCTTGGCGGCGGTTTTGGCACTCTTGGTTTTGCGCAACGCCGAACCAAGCTGTTTCTGCCCGAAGACATCTTCCACCCAGTTGGCGAAATCATTTCTTTCGCCATTGGCGTGGAAACTCCAAAGCGCGCCGTCCATTGTTTCCAACGCCTGCGCCAACTCTTTGAGATTTTTCAACATTCGTCCGTCATTTAACCAAAACGCCTTTTCCGGTTCAACGTCGGCAACCACGGACATTGTTTTTTTGGGAGCGGTTTTAACCATAATAATTAAATCCTAAATCCTAATATCCAAATCCCAAACAAATTCAAAATTCAAACTTAAAAATTTCAAAACGAAAAACATGTTCATTTTAAATTTTCTATTTTGATATTTAGATTTGTTTAGAGTTTAGGATTTAGAATTTGGAATTTATTTCTACGCGGCGACCTTTGTTTTTAAAATATCGTCAACTTTAATCTTCAAGTCGTTGTAAATGTTCATAAACGCGATAAACGATTCATAGGGGCTTTCATAGGGATTGAAATATTTGTGGACGTCGCCGTCCGAAAACCATTTGGTGCACATATAATAGAAATGATCGCTGGTCTGCAGTTTGCGCCACTCGTCCAACAATGCCTCATCGCCGGCTTCTTTCACGTCTTTTTCCAGCGCGTATATTTTTTCCAGCGCCGCGTGCTGCATTTTGTTACCGTTCCAGGCGCTCAAATCGCGTTCCATATCCGCCCAGGAAACCAGCCGCCAAAAATCCAGTTCCCCGGCCGGCTCAATCTCGGTAATCAATTTCGACGGCAGAACAAATCGATTGCGCGGATTTTCCATTGTTTTCCAAAAGAACGCCTCAAAAAACTTAAATATCCCCGTTTCTTCCCACTGATGCTCGCCAAACGTTTCATAATCCATAAAGAGATTCACCGTCTGGCATTCTTGATCAAGGTTCAAAAGATTGATCCACTCGGTGTATTTTTCCGCGGTGAGCGGCCACTCTTTCCACTCGCGGTTGGAAAAACGAAAACCGATATCGTCGCTCAATTTGTAATTCCGCGCCAGCAAGCGCAGAGCGCCACCCTTGGCTTGATAAAGAAAATTGGGCGAACGCCATTGCAAAATTTCATCCCAGCCTTCGGCCAGCATTCCGTCAAAGCCCATTTTTTCCACCATTGCGGCGATACTGTTATTATACACCAATTCCGTGTTTCGGAAAAATTTCGGCAAGAAATCAAAATGTTTTTTCAGCGCCTTGTTTTGCAAATCAATCTGGCGGGAAAATTCTTCGGCCGAATAGACCGATGCCAGCGAATGATAATAGGTTTCCGAAACCAGTTCGCAGCATCCGGTATCAACCAAGTCGCGAAAGCTTCGCAAAACTTCGGGAAATTCGGCCTCCAACTGCTCCAGCAAAACTCCGGTGATGCTCAAGCTCAGCTTGAATCTTCCCCGCGACCGGCGGATCAAATCCAAAAACATGCGGTTGGCCGGCAGATAGCTTTTGCGGGCGACTTTTTTCAAAATTTGCCGGTTGTTTTCGTGATCAAAATAATCGCGGTGTTCGCCGATGTCAAAAACCGAGAATTTTTTCAATCTCTGCGGCTGGTGGGTGTGAAGATATAGGCAAATGGGAGGCATGTTTCAAATTAAAAATTTAAACATCAAAATTAAAAATTAAGGTAAAATTTCTTGCGAAATTTTGATTTTAAAATTTTTCATTTTACATTTTTGATTTTAAGCGGTCATAACGCTTTGGTAGATGTTTAAACATTTTCGGGCCGAATCAACCCAATTGAATTTTTTGACTTCGGCCAGTCCGTTTTGCCGCAATTCTTCCCTCACTTCCGGATAGCGCAACGCCGCCAGCATCTTGGCCGCCATTTGGCCGGTGTCCCAAAAATCGCATTTCAAACAATGCGCCACCATTTCGCCGACTCCGGATTGCCGCGAGATCAAAATCGGCGCGCCGCTGGCCAGCGCTTCCAGGGAAGTGAGCCCGAAGGGTTCGGAAACCGACGGCATCACATACAAATCCGCCGCTTTATAAAGCGCGGCCAAATTCCGCCCGCGCAGAAAACCGGCAAAAACCACCCGGTCGGCCAGCCCCAGCCGCGCGGCCTCTTCAATCAGCCATCGCTCCATATCTCCCGCGCCGGAGAACACAAACATCGCGCTCTTGTCCGCCGCCGCCACCGCGCGCGCCGCGCGCAAAAAATAATCCGGCCCTTTTTGAAAGGTGAGCCGCCCCACAAACAGCACGATTTTTTTGCCGCTCTTTTTCAATTTTAACAAATGATCGGCCGGGCCGGCATATTCGCTGTGGTTAACCGCATTGGGCACCACGACGATCTTTCCGGGTGCGGCGCCGTAGTCGTTGACGATCCGGCGCTTGGTGTAGGCGCTCACCGCGGCCACCGCGTCGGCATTTTCAAATCCTTGTTTTTCCACCGAGCAAATTTCGCGATTCAATCCGGCGGTCCCCACCCGGTCGTACTCGGTGGCGTGAACGTGGAATACCAGCGGTTTTTTTGAAACTTTTTTAGCCGCCAATCCGGCGGGCAAACTCAGCCAGTCGTGGCAGTGGACCACATCAAATTTTTCCGCGGCGGCGATGGCGCCCCCGATTTGGCCGTAACGCATCACCTCGCCCATCAGATCGCGCCGCCAGACTGAAAATTGCGGCTTGAAATTGGTTTCTCCCCATTTGGCAATTTTTCGTTGATAAGACGCCGCGGTTAAATAAGGGGAAAGCGGCGAATCCACCGCAATCGCTTCAACGCCGGCGGGAAATATTTTTTTGCCGGTCCATTCATCGGCAAAGATCATCCGGCAGGACGCGCCGGCGCAATCGTTTTTTTTGGGAAGAACAAAAGTGATTTTCGCCCCCAAAGACGCCAGCCCGCCGGCCAGACCTTGGCAGGCCACCCCCAGTCCGCCGGAATTATGCGGCGGAAATTCCCAACCGAACATTAAAATTTTAATCGGCACGGATTGCATTAACAATAATAAAAATAAATTTGCCTAACACAAAAATGCGGCTTTTCTACCATCACTTTTATTATACAAAAAATCCGCGGAAAATAACACCCGCGGATTTTTGAAAACCGGCAAAGATGATAATCTTTTTTTAAATGTTGAAGCGATCGGCAAATTGGCCGATTAACGGCAAAGGTTTTTGCTCGCCCTTGTAAGCGCCATAGATGCCGATTGCCATCAAAACAAGCATTGCCAAACTCAAGAGCGGCGCCAACGTCCAGCCGATAAACGGCACCATGCTCACAAACCCCGCGGCAATCCACGCCACAAACAGCGTCAATCCCTGCTTGACGTGGAATTTCACGAACGGATCGTTTTTGTCTTCGGTGAGCAAAGGAATGAAAAACACGATATAGGCCACCATCGCCATCCCCGTGTTTTTCCCCTTGCCCGCGGATTTTTTGGCCGACTCAACGACCTTCCCCGCTTCTTTTTTGATCTTTTCCTCCATCGGCTCGCCCGCCGATTTTTGGTCTTTTTGTTCTTCCATATTTTTTATATTATTTTTCATTGTACAGAGATTGAGATGGTTTCAAAACCCTATTCGTTACGAAATCGTTTTATTCCGAGCAAGCCGAATGAAGAACGAGGAGGTATACTTGAAGCTAAAGTCTGCCGACCCGCGCTTCGCCATAGGCTTCGGCGAGGCGAGCGAGCGATGAATTCGGCGTAGCCGGAATAAAACGATTGCAGTAGGATAGGGTTTTGAAACCATCTCATTATATTTCACGCAAATGCTTGACTCAATTCTCAATCGCGCTTTTCCATCCTTCAATGTCTTCTCCTATTTGCAATAGAGAGCCCGCGCCGCCTCTGGCGATACGGACAACATATTTCCCGACCGCAAACGCACGCCCGTCTTTATTTCCCAAGAACTTGCCGCCGATTTTTTCAATCTTTTCGCGCGTTCCCCGGGTAAATTTCCAAGAATTTGCATCATAATCAATTTCCCCCAATTCTTTGATTTCTGCCAATAATTTATCAATTTCCTCGGGAGTAATCTTTAATTTCAATTGTTCGGCGGCATACAAAAGCTTCGCCGCCGCGCCCGCCCCCCCTTTCCGAATTTTCCAAGAAATCCTCCGCTTCCTTGTCCGGAAGCGGAAAATCTTCAAAAGTTTTTTGGAGCATAATTTTAACCCTGCTATTTTATTATACCTGCTACGTAAATATTCCCGCGACAAGCCTGTTCATTGATTCTACCCCGAAATTGCCCGGAATCCAACAAGAGAAACCGCCCGGCAAAATCAAAACCGGACTATTTCATGGACCGATTGACACCATCGCCAACCTTGCCATCCTTTGGTTGATTTTATGACACTTTTTGTTTATAGTATAGCCATTGCGCAGATATGCCGCTCTTTTGTTTTTTTTGATTTTGTTTTGGTTTTGGATTTTGATTTTTGAATTTGTTTGGGATTTCGTGCTTCGTGCTTTGAATTTTATATTTCGGAGGGGTCGCATAGCGGCCGAGTGCGCGCGCTTGGAAAGCGCGTATACCGAAAGGTATCGCGGGTTCAAATCCCGCCCCCTCCGCCAATTTTTACATTCAGCAAAATTGAAAGATGTTGCCTCGGCGCAAAGCGCCTCGGCATGGTATTTTTCCGCAATTTTGAAGGCATTTTTGAAATCCAAGACCAAAGTGCGGTCGGCAATGCGGAAGTCCGAACCAATCTTTTTGAGAAAATCCAAATTCCGAATTTTAAAATCTGAAACCCAATCGCTCGGGTTGGCAAAAAGGAAGGGGGAAGGAATTTTGCCTGCCCTCGTTTTCCGATTACAATTTTTTCCGTCGCCGCCGAATTCCGTATTTCGCTTTGCAAAATGCGCCGCCTATAAATTGGTTTAGTTGTCTTCGATTTATTCGGTAGTATAACAATAGAGGTGGTGGTTGTGCTTACTTCGGTGCTATTAAAACTTTATCTATATAACAAGTGGAAAAACTGTTGCTGATAACTGTCAGATGTTGTGCAGGCAGTGTAATCGAACTAAGTCAGGGAAATAAACTACCCCGGGGCAGAGCCCCGAGGTATTCCTTCCGCTCCGCTTACGCTACGCGGTAGGAAAAGTTTGTTTATAGCCTCCGCTCCGCTACGCTACGCTACGGGCAGCCATTCATCCCCGCGGCAAAGCCGACGGGGTATTCTGGCAGATAAATAAATTAAAAAAATAATTAAGCCTGTTTAAGATTGTCAAATACAAGTAGAAATGTCCGCCTTGAAATTTAAGTAGAAATGTCATACTTGACTTTTGTAGAATTAGTGTTTTTATTTTTTGAAAAATTTCTCAACAATTAATTTTGATGATTTCGGCGGCGATTTGCCGGCGCCACGGATGATCTGTCCGCGGCCGGGTTATGATTCTTTTTGCCGGTATGGCGACAATCGCCTCTTTGATTTTTTGCGGTTTTTCGG
>DIWQ01000049.1:24858-41058 GCA_002423555.1 Patescibacteria group bacterium UBA6102 | reverse complement strand
TTAACTCGCAGACTCATTCTCCAAGAGGCACGCCGTCAGGCATAGCGGTGCGCACAGGCTTTCGCCATAGCACCAACCCGCCATTAGCCCTTCGACTGCTTGTAAGCTTACGGTTTCAGGTTCTTTTCACTCCCCTAACAGGGGTATTTTTCACCTTTCCCTCACGGTACTTGTACACTATCGGTGACCGGGTAGTATTTAGCTTTGGCGGTATAGTCCCGCCGACTTCCCGCAGGACTGTCGTTTCCCGCGGTACTCAAGAATAAAGATTCAAAGCTTGTAATGATTTTCGCTTACGGGGCTGTTACCCGCTATGGCCTCCCTTTCCAGGGTAGTTGGGCTAACCAAATTACATATTGATGCGCTCTGTCCCTCGCTTACGCTCGGGAACATCCTTATCTTATAACCCCCGCTTGTACTTCACCGGTAACCACAATGATCAATGATAATTTATCAATGATAATTTATGAACACCGGAGAAATACAAACGGGTTTGAGCTCTTCCCTTTTCGCTCGCCGCTACTGGGGGAATGTTTCCTTTGACTTGCGTCTCAGGATTTTTTTTCTTTTCCTCTGCGTACTGAGATGTTTCCCTTCCGCAGGTTCGCTTCCCGCGCTTGCGCGCGGGATCAACCGTGTTTGCACGGCTGGGGTTTCCCCATTCGGAAATCTCGGGATCAATGGCTGTTGGTCGCCTCCCCCAAGCTTATCGCAGACATGCCGCGTCCTTCGTCGCCTCCCGGTCCCAAGGCATCCACCATCCGCCTATAAAACATTTACCTTGGCTAGCAATTAATAACTTCAATTTTGTTGAACTCCGCGGTTGGGCGAATTAAGCCATCACCGCTGATGGCCGCTTTGCCGCCGCCGAATTCTTGAAATTACAATTGTTTCAAAAAGACTTTGGAATCACCGATGGATTCGATGTTTGATCCACCGGCAATATAACTAACTATTCAATTGACAATGTTCCACCCCCTCAGTCAATCCGAATCGGGCAACAAAAAAACCGCATTGAAGCGATCTTCTGAAACGCAAAGTCGCAGAAAACTATTCGCTTCGTTAATGTTTTTTGTTATTGTCCGTTGTCAACATTTGTTATTTTATCTCCCTGACATTGCAATCCTAGCAGATGATCAACCCCGTGTCAAGGCCGCCCGCGCCGCCGAATTGTGGAAAACCCCGCCACGCAAAATCCGCGCGAATTTCTCCGCCAAAGGACGGATCCGCCGGCGGCGGACAATGGATTTCCAATGTTTCAATTTCCAAATAAAACGGGCAATGATTGCTTTTGTAGGGGCGCGGCTTTATGCCCGCCCGCATTAAAATCTCCGGTATCAATTCTATTGGGCACAGCCGGCTTCGCATTCGGCTTTGGCCGCCGCGTCAGGGATCATCTCGCAGACTGCGCAAAAATCTTGCGGCGCGCTTTCCAGATTCTGCATGGTGGCACTCAAGTCCGTGAATTCCATTCCCGCCGGCAATTCAAACTTTGACGCGTCCGGCACCCACGGCACGCAAGAAAAATTCATAACTTGATTCATATCAACGCCGCCGTTTTGCGCCGACACATCCGACTGGCCGTCACCGCCGGTTTCGGCGTCAAATTTCATTTTCACGCCGGCTTGGGGCAATCCGGGCATATCGCCTTGGCTCCAAATATATTGCCAGCCGTCTTTGACGATCACAAAAGTGTTGTTCGTATATTCGTCAATCTGCATCGCCATCTCAACGCGAAACTTATCGCCCGCAAAATACATCGTTTGTTTTTGAGGTTTGCCCTCAATATCAAGCCCCGCTTCGCATTTAACGGGTGTTTTTCGGGCCATCAGATCGCCCAGAGTGCCGGCAAAATTATCGCCGTTTTCGTTTTCTTCGGATTTGCCCGCTTCCTGCCCTTGGTTTTGCTCATTCCCATTGCCTGCCGGCGCGACTTCTCTCCGGCTTAAAACATACCAACCCGCCGCGATCACGATCGCAATCCCCAATCCCGCCGCGATAATTTTATTTTGCATATTTTTTTCTGATATTTATGCATTATTTATAACACGAAAATCAAACTTGCAAAAACCAACAACCACGAATTATTCCACCGACACCAGATTCGCTTGCACCACCATTCGTTTGAGGTCGCGGCCGGGCGGCCAGCAAGTCACCAGCACCAGCGCACTGTCGGCATCCGCCAGCTTGGGAATATCGCCGCCTTTTTCAATGATGCGGTTTTCCACCGCCGAATAAGTGTAAGTTTTGTCATTATAGACCGCCACAATTTTTGAACCAAAACTCAATTCCGCAATGCGCGAAAATATCGTGTCATGCTTGATTTCTGGCCAGCCGGGCGGCGCACTGTGTCCCAGCACAATCGTTTGTCCCACCCCGCCAAACAGCACCGAATCGGGATAAACCACCGCACCGCTGTCCAGCATTTTTTTCAGTTTGGCCGCGTCCGTCCCCGCGGGCGCCGTTACCAGCGGAGCCGTGATATTGATTTCCGGGATCATAATTATATCGGCCATCGGCGCGTCCGGTGCAGTGGACGGTTGCACCGGCACGATCGCCACCTCTGTTTCGCTAATATTTTCCTCAAATGCCGGCTCTTGATATTCTTCGTTTGCCGGTATTTCCGCAGTAATTTCCGGTGTGGAATCCGCCAGCGGCACGGAATTTTCCGGCGGCTTCCTCTCTGCCAACTCCCGCGTGGCCGGCGACGTCGCCAGATCACTGAATTTGGGCAAGGATTGCCAAAAATCTTTTCCGGCGGGCGACATCAAAATCAGCAAGATTAATGCCAACACCGCCAGCGCAAAAATTATATAGTCTTTGTAGGACATATTGCTTCTTAATTGATTAGTCCCATCCTACAAAAAAATCCGCCGCCGGTCAATATGAATTTTAAACTTTGAATTCCTAACATTTTTTGCGGTCGCAAAATTTGTCAGGAATTTAAAAAGTGTTGTGATATAAAATCAAGCAGACCGGCCGCCGCCGGAAAACAAGTCATTCCCAAACCAAAAAAAAAACGGCACAATTGCCGAAACCAATTATTTCAGGCCGAAAAAATCGCGAACCGGCTGGTCATCTTCAATTTCTACGGCGGTAATCACTTTCATATCCCCCTTTTCAAGACCGAAAAAATCGCGCAAAATACTCATTTCTTTTTTAAACTCATAGGGGCAAACCCAAACGCTCTTTTGCAATTGATAAAGTCCCAGCTCCTTGATTTTACCGCGCAATGCCTCTCTTTTGATTCTATAATTTTCCTCAACGTCAAATATCAGCACCCGCCATTTTTTGTCCCAATTTTCCGCAGTTTTAATTTTCAAATCATCAATTTTGTATTTCCCGGCCCTCTTCTTCCCCTCATCGGTGAGCGAAATATAAATTTGATTGCCGCGATATTCAACATTAACCAGCCCTCTTTTTTTTAAATAATAAAATTTATTTTGGATTTTTGCTCGGTTGGCATCGCAATTGTCCGCAAGCTTGTCCTTGCCGAACATTTTTTCTTCCAAAAAATCGTCTATCCGCTTCTGCCTGGCCCTTGAAGATATTCTGCCCGGCTCCATTGACAACAACATTAATCCGCCGACAATTTCCAGCGATTCAATAATATGCCTGATTGCGTTGAATATTTTTTCCTCGGACATAAATTTTTCGTTCTTGACAATTATTATACTGAAATATTCAATTCCTGACAAATTTTGCGGTCGCAAAAAATGTCAGGATTTGAAAATGCAGGGGTAGATTTATAAAAAAACAATCCTCAGTCAGAGCGATGCGGATTGCCGGACAATGCCGTTTCTTGCAAGACAATATCAATCCAAAAAAACAAGAAAGGCTGTTGGAATTAAAGTAGGAAGCGAGGGGCAAGAGTTAAAGGGAGTCGAAGGGGGTAGACTCTTGCTTGCCTCGCATAAACCATCCGAAAGGAATATTCAATAGCAAATGGAGGGATGTAGCTTCGGATGGCCTACCTTAATGTAAGCATATAATGGGAAAATTGTCAAGGGCGGCGGGCGAATCACTCACTGGGGATTGTATTTTGAGGGTCTATCCCTCGCGCTTGTCCCGAGGTAATCCGAGGGATACTCGCGAGCGGTTAGACCCTGGCAAAAGAATTTTNNGATAGACCCCTTTAATTTTAAACCCGGTAAGTGGTTACCGGCAGGCGGAAATAGACGGATTAACGAAAACCGGCCGGAAAATCCGGCCGGAGAAATTTAAGAATTAAAGTTAAAAGTGAAATCAGCGGGTAAGGTGCTTTGCCAAGAATCGGCCGACAAGCGCCATCACCAAAAACGCAAACGCCGCGATCACGCCATAATTAGCGGTGGCGGAGTTTTGAGAAGAAGCGGACGCAGGCGCGTTGGACGCGGCCAGCGCAGTGGAAACAAAGCTTGCGGCGGCGATTTTGTTGCCGGATTGTTCGTTATCCGAATTTTGATTTTTCGCGCGCCAATCCGCCATAAATTGTGCGATTTCTTCATCGGTCATTTCGCCCAAAACCCCGGTGGAAACGCCCATCACATCTTCAATGATATCTTTCTCATCGGACGCGCCCAAAACGCATCCGGGGGCGGTGAAAGGTTCAAATGCCTGCGTGGTGAGCCGTTTTTCCCCGGCTTTCATATCCAAACGATAATTATAGACCTGCCCGGGCGTCAATCCGGAAATCACGGCAAAATGTTTTTTTGCCAAGGCGGTTTCCCACAAAGTTGTATTGTAGCCGTAATTTGGCAAAATTCCGTAGTCAAACACTTCTTCTCCCGTCGCGGGCGCGTAGAGCCCCCTGCCCACGGCATCAAGGTTGGTGTTCCACGAAAGAAGCGCTCCAGCCACGCCATCTTTACAAAAAGTGTTAACTCCGGAGCCAAAAACAATAATTGAAGTGCCACCGGAAATTCCCCCGCCGGAGACACTTGCCAAAGTCATCAAACCGCGATTGGTTTCCGATTCGTCGCTCAAGCAAAAATCCTCGCCGGCAAATCCCAAACAAATGGAAAATCCCATCGTTTTGCTTTGATATTCATTACCCGCCGAGTGATCAAAGCTGAGAATAAAATCGTATGTTTCGGATTGCCCGCCTGCCAAAGAAGAATTCATTTCAATTTCGTTTTTATCAAACGCCTCATCCAAACGCGCGGAATAAACCAAATTGCCGTTCTTTTTTATTTCAAAATCAAATTGCGACGCCAGATTCTGTCCCGGCAAGCCAAACTCGCCCTTGTCGGTGTCATAAAATTTCATCGCTATTTCGTGCGCAACGCTGTCCTGGTTTTCAACCCCCACCGTGCGCGAAATAATATCGCCCGGAACTATATTATTGTCTCCACTTTCATTACTGAATAATGGTGTTTGCTCATACGACACCGCTATTCCCCCAGTTTGCATTTGCGCCACCGCTAAACCGCCAAATCCGAAAATTCCGACCATTGCCATTGCGATTGCGATTGCCGGAATAGCCCCTTTTAACTTTTTTTGAAAAATTTTTGCCATCATATTTTATTTTTATTCCTCCCCGGCACCGGCATATCCACCGCTGTCCGAGCCGCCACCATCTCCAGTTCCCTCCCCGCCGTCGGAAACGCCCGCAATGCCGCCCCCATCGCTCCCAACAATCGCCTGCCCCATATCCATATCCCCGCCACCGTTTATCTCCGCGCCGGAACCCGAATCATCTCCGTATTCAGACCCTCCGTCACTCCCGACCGCACTATCAAAACCACCGGTGCTATCCCCACCTGCGTTAATTCCACATTCATCGCTATCGCCACCGCCATCGCCACCATCTATATCATCTCCGCCTGCGAAAGCGTCAATATCAACAATCTCTTCTGTTTTAATATTTTCATCTTGTGAAAATTGTTCATTCACCCCCTCTTCTATTTCTCCCTGTTCATTATTATGCACATCACCATCACCATCACCATCTTCTTGAATATTCCCCTCATTGCTTTCTTGCTTATCTTCTTTAAAAATCGTTTCGTCTGTATAGGTGTCTTCATTTATATCGCCAGCCACCAATTTTTCCGATTCTTCGTTACCATCGCCGATATTATCTCCGGAATCGGTTTCATTTGGATTTTGATATCCTCCGCTATTTTCCGTTTCAATAACCGCTTCGCTGTTTTCCGCATCGCTTTCAACCTTATTTTCGTCATCAAAACCGCCAGCACTCAAATTGTCACTATTTAATCCTGCGTTACCGTTCATTTCCATAATTTGCGAATTGACCCATTCTTCTTCCAAAGCCATATACTTGGCACGCTCCGCATCTTCGTCATAGTCGGATAAATTTCTTACCGTGGGAGTGCCACGATTTAAACTTCCAACCAAAGGCAAGGGCAAGGTTTTCCAATAGCCCCTCATTTCATCGGAATCGTCCCAGCAAGTGTGCCAACTGGAAGCCAACGCGCCATCACCGGGGTTATCATTTCTTTCCATTGAAAAATTAAATATACCCAATATGCTCTTAAAACCGGCCGCCGGACGACCATGCCCGTCATCCGCAACATCAACCAAATTCGCGGCAACATTGAAATCGCCGTCATAAATTCTGACTTGCAGATCGCGGTTGCGCAAATCAACATCGGATGAAACGAAATTTGGAACAACCTTAACCGCCGAATCATTTTCGCCAATTCGCGAAATCACATAAAATCCATTGGCCGGAATCATTGCGCCAACCGGCAGTTCCAGCATCAATTCTTCACCATCATCGGTTAATTTTGTGATTTGCCAATTGCCGATATCAACAGGAGCACCTGAAAGATTGCGCAATTCCAGCCACTCATCGTCGGATTTGCCAAGACTTCCCATCCACATCAATTCATTGATCACCACCCACCCGCCGGTTTTGATTTGGCTTGGAATCAATTTTTGTGCGGTAAAACCACTGTCGGGATTATCCAAATCCGCCTGCCAACCCGTGATTTCCAAATCAAACAAGCAGGTTTTGTTCTGCCCGGCTGTTTCAGGATTTGTTAATTTGGCGGTAAGTCCTATTGACACCGGGTCATTAAGCGGCGAAGCGAGCGAGGCAAAACTCGTCAACGGCATAAAATCGCCGGCGCCTGTTTTCATTTGCAACTCTTGGCACAATGATGCGTCGCCCAAGAAATTCACCGCCCTAATCCTGTATTTCAAATCAATCGTGCCGATTTTTTCCAAATCAACAACCCGAGAAACTTCATCAACACTCCCCGGAAATATCTCTTCGGGTGAAAAATCCGATTCCGAAACCGCGGAAAAATTCAAAACGCCGGTACCGGCACTATTGCCCGCCAGCGCCACTTCGACAAAAAAAGCTGCGCGCGTACTACCCGTGAACGCGAGATTTCCCCATAACATCATGGGAATCAGCACCGCGGCGATTATTTTTGTAAAATTTTCAAACATTTTAGCTTTTTTTATTTTCAATGGCGTTATTATTGTCATTTGCCGTGTTTTTACCGTTTTTCTCTTTTTTCACCTCAGCAATTATTTTTTTAATTTCTCCAAAAACAATCCATAACGCCGGAACGATGATCACCAGCGCAAATCCAAGCGGCTTTTTGATGAAATTTATCAAATATCCCAAAAGCGGAATTGAAAACAAAACTTTGCCCTTCACCTCTGATCGCGGAGTTTCATTTTTATCCGGCACATCATTCGCATCGCCTTTTGTAATAAAGACCGATTCGCCGTTAACAATTTTAATATCGTGAATCCGATGAGTTATAGGTATTTTCGTTTCGCCGAGTTCGCCAAAAGTAATTATCTCGCCGATTTTATAATCGTTTTGCGGCGCGACGATTACCACGCTCCCCGTATGAATCGCCGGTTCCATTGACCCCGACTGCACCGCCAGCACCCGAAAATTAAATCCCGGAACAGAATAACTTGACAACAAAAGCGCGAATGCCGCCGCCAAAAAAAGAACTGCGATTATTCCTGATAAAATCTTTGAAAGCATAAATTTTGAGCAAAACCGATCAAATTCCCGCTCTTTATTCTCCCGCCCACCTGTATCAAGTGAGCAGGAGAGAAAAAGCCGAACTGATTATTACATTTCGGCAACAAAATGCAATGTCCAACCGCAGGAAGTATTCTGATAGCTATTGTCAGCATCGGTCGCAAAACCAACAATTTGCCGCAAAGCAATCTCGGCGCCAGCCGTAAACTCACTAGAATCCGCAATCAACACTTTATTTGATTCACCCCAAAGAGTCGGGTAAACGAGCGTAAAGTTATCGCTGCCGGTTCCAGCAATAGTGCCAGGATCAGTAGGTAATGAGCTCGCTGCATAACCATGCAAAACTGATTGGCCTGGATGGCTAGACTGCCAAGCAAGTTTGGTCGCATAGCAAGCGGCTCCGCCATCACCCTCTACATACATATACAATTTCATTGGCTTATTGACCTTCGCATAATAACTTGAATATCGTATTAATATAATTCGGAAGCTTTCAAAAATCCCTTCATCAATTCTTTGTCGCTGGCAATCCGGCGTTTGCCGGATTCCACCGCCCGCCTCAGGGCGGGCAGGCCTTGCGGCCGGAGGTTGCAAACATATTTGTTTTTCATTGCCGCCCAGAAATATTCAACGGGATTCAATTCGGGCGCGTAGGCCGGAAATCTCTCAACTCGTAGCCAGTTTTTTTGAGTTTTCAAATATTCTTTGACTATCTTGGCGCGGTGCGCCGCCAACCCATCCCAAAAGAGAAGCAATCTTTTTCCTTTAAACCAGCGTTTCAATAATTTCAAATATACCAACACATCCTCTTTTTTAACGCTTCCCTTTTTGGTTTTCAAGGACATCGCGGAATTGTTCCCTTTTGGTGTGCAAACCAATGTTGCCGTTAAACTCATTGCCGCCCACGACCCGGTGGATTTAATTACCGGAGTTTTGCCTTTGAGCGCCCATGTTTTTCTAACTGTGGGACGGTCGGAAATTCCCGATTCATCGTGAAATCCCAGCTTAAAATGATGCTTTTGCGCCCATTTTTTTTAACCTTGGAAAGGTTTTTACCCTCCAAGTTTTAATAGCTTTCTCATCACGCTCTTTGGCTCTGATTGCGGGTTTTTGGCGGGTAAAACCCAGTGAAACCACTACTTTCCAGACATGGCCGGGGTGATATTTGGTTTTGGCGATCTTCTTGATTAAATCCTGCAAGCGGTCCAGCGTCCAAAGATCGGTCGAATATCCTTGTTTCAACGCGCCCTTGAGGATGGCTTGCCTGATTTTGCGCTTTTGCGCTTCCGTCAGCCGGCAGTCGGGGCCGGGATTGCCTTTGCTTTTCAATCCGTCCCAGCCTTGAGTTTGGTAGGCCTCCACCCAATTGCTCACCGCTTCAAAACTCACCTTGAGTTCTTGGGCGATTTTGTATTGGGTTTGACCCTTTACCCAAAGCTTAACGGCCTTGATTCTTCTTTTTTGGAGTTCATCTTTGCTTTTGCAAGATGATGAAGAAATATGTTTTTTCATATACCTTCATTATCCCACAAAAGCGGGTAATATTCAAGCTATTGGGCGAGCGTCAATAATGCCATTGGCCAAATAATAACAGTGCCACTTCATTTCATTTGTCGCAATATTGTCTTCCACTTGTTCGGCAAACACCAAAGATCGCTTCAAAAGTTCTAAAATTCCTTTATCTTTAGTATTAACCAAAACACTGCCAATAAAATCTTGGATATCTTTGTCTTTTTCGAATAATTTTATTAAAAAATTTTTAACCGAAATTTGATCTATGAATTCGCCCAACACACCAACAGCAAAAATTTTTGCGTGAAACGGATCATTGTCAATTCTCCGCTCAATAAACTCAATCGCAGCGGGCACAACCGAGCCCGGATGAGCTCTTTCTATCAATACCAGTGCATCAGCGGCCGCTTCTTGCGTAAAATCCTCATCGCTTTCAAAAACATCCAGCAAGCAATAAACCGCCTCTTTGTCGCGCATAATACCCAAAATAACGATCGCCCAAATCGCCGCCAACGATTCGCAAATCCGAAAATTCTCAACAATGTCGCGCAATGCCATTTTTAATTGCTTGTTCTTGTCTCGCCGCGCCAAATAATTCACCGCTTCCTTAATTATCCTTGGGTTGTCCGAATCTAAATCGTTCAACCTTTTTTAATTGCCGGATTTTCAATTTTTGTTTCAATTTCCATGGCTTTGATTATTGAATGTCTTTTATACTTTCCAATATGGGATGAATTTTACCGCCGTGGTTTTATGTTTAATCTCCGTTTCCAATGACAAATTGACCACCCACGCTTCATTAGGTTCGTATTTTCCAATGAACGACAGCAATGATTTCCCCAAAACCGGCGACTTCAAATCAATATATTTAACTTCAACCGGTAGCACTTCCCGGCCGCGATTGATCACGAAATCCACTTCGGCGCCGGCGATAGTGCGCCAAAAATTTATTGTCGCTGCCGAATTTTTTTCTTTTTCGCGCAAAATATTCAAAACAAAATTTTGAAACACAAAAGAAAAGCTTTGCGGATCGGACAACACCCCCATTAATTCTATGGAAAAATTACGCAAGCCAAGATCATGGAAATACGCTACCGGCGACCGAGTGATTTCTTTTTGCTTGTTGGTAAAATACGGCCGAACGATTTTGAGCAAAAAAATCTTTTGCGCATACCACAAATATTTTTTCAACGGCGCAAAAGTCAAACCTATTTGCTGTCCCAATTTTGAATAATTCAAAATTTGCCCGGATTGGCTGGCGATGATTTTAATCATTAACGAAAACGCTTTCGGCCGGTCGATTTCCAAAAGCGAAAGCAAGTCTTTTTCAACGCAACTGCGAAAAATCTCCCCCATTATTTTATTTTTCTCCAAAACATGAGATGCCAAAATAACGCGCGGATAACCGCCAAAATTGAGATATTCTTTTAAAAAAGTTTTCGTTCTATCTTTTTCTATTTCGAAATAACTTCCAATTCTGTCTTCATGGCGGTAATCGGTTTTGAAATTTACAAATTCCTTAAAATTGACCGGATTAATTTCGAAAATTCTTTTTCGTCCGGCCAACGATTCGTGAATTTTTTCTTTCAGTTCCAAACTGCCGGATCCGGAAACAATAAATTTATATGGCAAGTCCAAATCATAGATTCCCTTCAAAAAAATCCCGGCATCCTTTTTCCGCTGGATCTCATCAATAAAAACAAAACTCCCGGGCGCAAGATGAATTTTGATCTTTTCAATCAATTCCGTCTGGCTCGTGAAATATTTTTCATCCGCCTCATTGTCCAAACTTAAAAAAATATACTTTTTACCGATACTTTCAAGATGCGCAACCAATTCGCGCATCAATGTGGTTTTGCCGACTTGCCGCGGACCAACCAACAAAGAGATTTCCTTTTGAGTCAAATGTTCCTTTAATTCTTGAAAAATTTCCCGCTTGATTAACATAGTTTTAAGCCAAAATATTACAACACTTTAATTCTAACCTTATTATTATTAAAGTCAAGGTTAGTAATTATCAGGTTAATCTTAACATCAGCCCTATTTTTTGCCCTTGTCTCCTTTTTCCGTGACCCAGAAGCCGAGAGGGCGGTTGATAATCATGCGGGTTTGGGATTCCAGCGCCGGAAACGCGCCGAAAACTATCAGCGTCACCGGCAAAAGCAACCATTGCAAAAACATTGAAAAATGCCGCCACCGGCCGTAATTTTTCGGCCGCGGCGGCAGTAAAAGCATACTGATGATCGCCGAAATCATCATTCCGGCCATCGCCATGGTCATAATCACCGAAGTGAACCGCGGCAAATTATAGGAAAGCAGAGTGGTGCCGAAATTCTGGCCGCCCAAAAACAACGGCAACCACGCCAATCCGAAAGTGAGCAAAGCCGCCGTCGCCCACGACCAGAAACCTTCCAGCATTGTGCCGACATGGAATAATTTCTCCCGCAAAGATATTTTTTTTGCCGCCGGACTGAAAAAAAGATTGAAAAAAACGTAAGGAACGTTTTCCACTCCCCACGCCCAGCGGCGCTGTTGTTTGTATTGGTTGATCATCGTGCGAAAAGTGGTTTTTCCCAGCACCGCGTCCATTGACACGGGATAATAAAGCGGCGTGGTTTTATACTCCCCGCCGTAATAAAAATAGGCGCGCCAAAAAATCCGCGAATCGTCGGAAACCACGTTGCGGGGATAGCCCACCTCCAACAGCGCCGGCAGAGGCATTGAGTGGCTGGAAAAGGTTACCAACTGTTCCGGGCGCTCTTGTTGCATCATTTCCCAAAAGGTGGAGGAAGTGGCGATAATTCGGCTCATCCACGGCGCGTCCCAAATGTTGTTGTTGTAGACGGGAATCGGCTGGTAGCTTTCCCGCAGACGATTAGATGACTTCAAAAAATGCCACGCCAAACAGGAAAAATAATCGGCGTAGGGTTTGGTGTCAATATCAAAAAACGATACGATAATATTTTCTTTCGGGATTTTGGTTGCGGGCAAGAACTTTTTTTGCATAACGCCAATCGCCCAATCAACATTAGCCCCTTTCCCCCGCAATTCTCCGGAAATGTTTTTGGGATGGATTGATGGCCACAAGGCAAGAAAACGGCCGCCGTAGTCTTTTTGCGCTTCTTCCAAAATCTGGCGCGCCGAAGGCATATCTTCGGCCGCCAAAAGGACGATCAAATTTTCCTTCGGATAATCGGTTTTGGCCAGCGAGTCCAAAGTGGCACGCACCACTTCCCCGCTCTCGCCGGCAAACGGCAACACCACCAGATGATAAAGTTCGCGCCATTGCGCGGAAAAATCCGCTTCCAGCTTCGCGCGCCAGTCTGTCTTGATGTGCTTCTGCATTCGGCGATAGCTGGCGATTTGATGCGCCGCCAGATAAAGCACGCGAAACAGCCAGTAAAGATCAAAGGCAATGATGAATATCGCCACGCCCAGCGGCCAAAACCATGACAGCGCAAAACCGAACAGCAAAGTGCCCCAGGCAAAAAGCCCGGGTAAAATTTCCAGAAAGCGATAGCCCGCTTTTTTTGCGCCCGGCAAATCCTCCGCCCGCGCCAAATTCAAATAATTAATTTCCATAATTAAGACAAAGACAAAAATATCTTTCAAGCACTACCATACTCCCAAGATTTACTTTTGGCAATCTTTATGATATGATATCGCGTGTTCGGCCCCATCGTCTAATGGTCAGGACGCTGCCCTTTCAAGGCGGAAATACGAGTTCGATTCTCGTTGGGGCCACTTTCGTTAAAATTATAGCGGCCGAGCCCACTGTTCCTCTTATTGTTGCAATCGTAAAAAATCAAGGAAAGGATGTTAATTAAAAATTAACAACAATCAAAAAGCTTTGGCGAGAACCAAAGTTTTTTGATAAACAAGCAGACAGGACAACGGAAATTATTTTAGAATATCCAGCAGTTCTTTGAAGGTGAAGGTGCGGTTGCGCTGGCGGCCGGGCTCTTCAAAAAGAATCTTCATTTGGACGAATTTTTCCAAAAGATTGTAGATGGTTTGCGGGTTTTTGGTTTTCAATTTGTCTTTGATTTTGGCAAACGAAATCACCGGCGAAGAAAAAAGCAAATCCAAAAGATCGGGGGCGTGCACCGAATTAACGGCAATGATTTCTTTTTTCAAACGGGCGTTCAGTTCCATAATTTTGACAATCGCGTTTTGAGTTTTCAGCGATTGATTGATGAGCGCCAAAAAGAAAAACTTCAGCCATGATTCCCAATCCCCAAGTTCAGTCACGCCGCGCAAATGGCCGTAATAATCGCGCCGGTTTTTTTCAAAATATTCACTGATATACAAGAGCGGCGACGACAGCAAATCGCGCTGGTATAAAAACAGCGGGATCAGCAAGCGCCCCACGCGGCCGTTGCCGTCGCGAAACGGATGAATCGCTTCCAGCTGGTAATGCGCGATGGCGATTTGCGCCAGTGAATCTTTTTCTTGATTCGTGTTGACATAACGCTCCCAGTTTTCCAAAAGTTTCGGCAAATCTCCGGGCGCGGGCGGCACATAACTGGCGTCTTCAATCGGCGCTCCGGGCATACCGATATAAACTTGGCCGGTGCGGAATTTGCCGCGATCCTTGTCGGCGCCGCGGGAAGAATCCAAAAGCAAATAATGGATTTTTTGGATGAATTTTTGATTGATGGGCCGGCTCTTGAGTTCCTCAATTGCAAAGTTCATTGCGCGGCGATAATTGATGATTTCGGCAATATCACGCTCTCTCTCCCCCGTTTGGGATGTCTTCCCTTGCGCCTCATATTCAAAAACATCTTCCAGCGTCGCCTGCGTTCCCTCAATGCGGGAACTTAACACCGCCTCCTTGGTCAGCAACGGCGCGGCCAGCAGTTCGGGCGCCAAAATATTTTTACGCAACAATCCGTTGAGCTCGCCGATTGCCCGATGCGCTTCGCCGACGATGCGGATCAGCGGTTCGTAATTTACCCTCGGCGGCAGAAGCGGCAATGAAAAAGATTTGATCATATTGTTTTGCTCTAATGGAATAACCGGCAGAGTTATTCCATCGCAATGGAATAACCGCGAACGTTATTCCATTCTAAATTATTGCCGAGGATTTCTCAACCAGTTCAACAAAAAACTCCGGCGAAAGCCGGAGTTTAAAAAACCAACAATGCAAAGCAACCGTTGCGTCATCCGAAAATTTTGCCGAATAATCCTTTTTTCTTGGCGCCATCTTCATTATTGTTATTGCCGGAATTTCTTCTTTCGGGCGGCACCGGCAATCGGCGGGAATCGGGATTTTCAGAAGGAACGGCGGACCTGACAACCGCAACGGATTCCGCCGCCGGCGCGGGTTCTTCGCGACGGATCTCCGGCGAGGCCGCCGCGGCCTGCGGCGGGTTAATTTCGGAACTCTCCCGGTTTTCCCGTTTGATTTTTGGCTGTTCCAAAAGCATTATTTTGTCCTGCAAACCTTTGAGCAAAATATTGGTTTCGCGGTTTCTTTCTATCAACTGGCCGATCTTATCGTCAAGATTTTTTATCTGGTCGTCTTTGGCTTTCAGCTGGCCGCGCAACATCTCCGTGGTTTCTTTGAGCAACAAAACAATCTCTTCGCTGGCGTGATTCCGGCCGGATTCTTTTTCAATTTTTTCGGGCTCGGATTTCTTTAACGCTTTCTTGGCGGACCCGTCTTTTGCCCGGTTTTTGCGGCCGCCAAATTCCATTTCCTTTTCCATAAATTCGCCGGCAAAATTTTGAGAAGGAGCAACGGAAGGGAAAAAGGCCGGCGGCGAAACCTGATGAAACTGATTTTGATTCATGGGAAAGCTCACTCCGGGAACCAGGTACGGCAGGGACGCGCCAGCCGGCATTGAAGGAGAATAATTATATGCCGCAAAGCTTGCCGACGGATAATCGGGCAGAGGGCTGGGGCGATCATCCTCGGTGAAAAGATACGGCCGCAAATTTTTTTCATTGTCGCGCACCCGGCGGATTTCTCTTTTACTGAAGCGGTATTCCAAAGTACCTTGGCAGCTTTTTAACGCGCGCGGATGCAGAACATGGCGCTGGACATAGCGCGTGATCGTGCGCGAGGATTTGCCCAGCATCTCGCAGACTTCGTAAAGCGTCAAAACGTAATCATCTTCCGACTCTTGGCNNTTGCTTTGATTCTAGAAAATAATCACAAATTTTGCAAAGACAGACGAGCCAAAACCTCCAAACACCCTCTGCAACTTTCCAATAATTTATAATTTACTTTTCCAAAAAAACAGATTTTGAAAATTTACAAAAAAAATGTATCATTATGTTATCAACTCGGATAACCCAAAATCAACAAAAAAATGGAACCGAATTCAAATTCGCGATTGCCCGGATTTTTTCCGCTGATAAAACAAGCTCTGGAAATTTACAAACAAAAATGGGGGACGCTGATAACGCTTTTTTTACTGCCCTTCCTTGCCATAACATTGTGCCTGCTGTTGATTTTTGCCGCCGGCATCGGCATAAAGATCGCCGGAGCGATGGCAGGATTATCCTTGCCTTTCTGGATATTGTTCGCCGCATCGGCGGTCCTGTTTTTTTTGCTGTTGGCGCCGGCGTGGGCATGGGTTCAATGCGCGGCCATCATCGCCGTGAAAGAAAGGCCGGCAGTGGGAACGAGAGAATCGTTGCGGCGCGCCAAACCAAAAATTCTTCCTTATCTTTTGACCGTCCTGCCGCTGTATTTGGCCGCCGGCGCCGGCTTGATGTTTTTTGTC
>DIWQ01000049.1:10946-24828 GCA_002423555.1 Patescibacteria group bacterium UBA6102 | reverse complement strand
CGGGAATATGTGCGCGGATATTTTTTGAAAATATTTTTCTTGCTGGCGGTTGAAATGCTTTTATCGTTTCTGGTCAACGGAATCGCAGAATCGTTTGGTAGCAATCCGATTGAATTATTGATAAATTTTGCGTTCGCGCCGTTGTTGTTTATTTTCAATTATTTGATCTTTGAAAAGTTAAAACAAATAAAAGGGGATTTACCCGAACCGACCGCGGAACAAAAAAACCTTTTCCGGATTCCCGCCGGCATCGGATTGGCAATCGCTATTTCGCTGGTCGCGCTGGCAATTAATTTCGCGCCGCAGATAAAACAGGAATATGAAATCAGGCGGCTTCAATATGAAGCCGAAACCAAGCAAGAACTGCCGCCCTTGCCGATATAATCTTGCCATCTCCAAGCTTGAAAAACAAAACGGACAGTTTGTCCGTTTTGTTTTTTGTCGGGGAGCAGGGAATCCCTGCGCGCCTCGGGCGCGGAACCCCATCTTGTCGATTGAGAATTTAAGGGGGTTTAATTTTTGTCGGGGAGCAGGGAATCGAACCCTGTCTGCACGAACCCGAATCGTGCGTACTGCCGGCATACTCCTCCCCGTCACAATCAGCGCGATATTCGCATCCCGCAATACGATTCATCCTAACCCATTATCCGACTTTTGTCCATATGCAATATTAAAGGTCTAACCCTCGCATTAACGAGGGTTAGACCTTTAATTTTAGAAATTTTCAGCAGAAAATTATGCGCGTTGCAAAATTCTCAACAATAAGAAAACCCGCGATGACGCTTTTTGCAATGCCGCGAAGGCGACGGCCGAGCGAAAGCAAATCAACCAATAAGACATTGTCGCTATTGCTTCTTGTAATGTTGCACAGCCGACGGGCGCGCAAAAGCGAATTTTCAGCAGAAAATTACGCGCTTTACAAGAAGCAATAGCGACAATGTTAGCTCCTCTAAACTACCCAATACCTCTTCTTGGTCATTTCATCGCGCTTGATCTCCACTTGCCCGCGCCGCTGTTTTGCCGCCGCCGCCAGGCTAGACAATTTGCCATCATTCAGCGCGCCCAGCTCATTGATCCTCTTTATCAAACAATCGCGATCATTGCGCGCGGGATCCTCCAAAATCTCTCCCAGCAACACATCCAAAATTTGGCCGACTTCCGGCCCGGGAGCGATTTTCAAAGTTTCCATTATGTCTTTGCCGTTGACCTTGATCATTTTGGGAGATATCGGATCTTGCGCCACACGCTCCATCAGATAGCGCAGATGCCTTAATTTATAAGGTTCGGCCTTGGGACACCCCGAACCGATACGGTCCGCCATACGGACTTGCAGAAGCTCTTCCAAGTTTTGGCGGCCGACATTTTTCACCAGGCGGCGGACGGACGATTCGCTCACTTCGCCGACGTTATAATAGAAAAGGTGATAACGCACCAGCAAAACAATTTTATCGGCGTCTTTTTTGGAAAATTTGAGTCGCTGGAGAATTTTTTTGGCAAAGCGCGCACCGATGATTTCGTGGTTATAAAAAGTGGCGTCGGGACCGTCGCCGGATTTCGCGGCCGGCTTGCCGATATCGTGAAGGAGGGAAGCCATCCTCACGTGCATACCAAAATTCTTTTTGGCGGAAAAATCCAAAGATTTAATCAAATGGTGATAGCAATCATAAATGTGATGCTTGTTCTGCCCGCAACCGTAGCCTTCCAAAAGTTCGGGAATGACATACTCCAGCAATTTCAATTCGCGCAAAAGTTCAATGCCGCGCGCGGCAAACGGCGACATAATAATTTTCAAAAATTCGTCGCGGATTCTTTCGCCGGAAACCGCCTTCATCCACCCGGAATGCTTGGCCACCGCCCGCCTGGTATTCTCTTCAATCTTCCATTCCGCCCCCAGAGTCGCGGCAAACCGCACCGCGCGCATCATCCGCAACGCGTCTTCCAAAAATCTTTCCTCCGGATCGCGCACCGCGCGGATAATTTTCGCGCGCAAATCTTTTTGGCCGCCGAAGGGGTCCATCAACTCAACCTTTGCGCGGCCGCTTTCCTTTGTATAACTTAACGCCATCGCGTTGACCGTGAAGTCCCGGCGGGAAAGATCGTCGGAAATATTGTCGGCCCATTCCACCGTGTCGGGGTGCCGCTTATCGGTGTATTTGGATTCAACGCGATAGGGAGTAATTTCAATTTCCATCGGCGCAGAGGATGAAGAAACTGTCCGGACTTTGATCGTGCCGAATTTATTGTCGGCGTAGCTGTCGGGAAAGATTTTTTGTATCTGTTCGGGGTTGGCATTGGTTGCCGCGTCCCAATCGGAAGGAACCGCGCCCGCCAAAAGATCGCGCACGCATCCGCCCACGACATAGCATTCAAAACCCGCACTTTGGGCGGTTTCAATCAGATTTTTCACTGTTTGAGGAATCTTATCCAATAATTTGTCCATAATTCCGATAAATAAAATTCTGAGAAAATTAACATTTTTGCGGCTACCGGCATTCCGCGTTCGGCAAAAACGCACCGGCCGATTTAAGTAGACTTTATCGCAATATTTACTTTTTTTCAATTATTTGTTAGGATAGAGGCGATATTTGAGTTTTTCCCGCCTCTGTAGCTTAACGGATAAAGTGCCGGTCTTCGGAACCGGTGACGGGGGTTCGATTCCCTCCAGAGGCGCTCCCGGCCGGAACAAAACGCGGCGGGGAACAAACACCAAAAAAACAAATGAAAAGCGTTGCCGCCATTTTTGCCGCAGTTTTGTCCGGGATCCTGTTCTTCTCAACCGCTTTCGCGGAACAAGAACCGATATTGCCCGCTTGCGGCGGCACGGGACAACCGGCGTGCACAATCTGCAACCTGTTCCAGTTGATTGACAATCTTGTCCGGATCGTGATCGTGGGATTGGTGCCGGCCGCCGCCGGATTGGTCATCGCCATCGCGGGATTCAAATTTTTGGTGAACCAAGACAATGCCGACGTGATGGAGGAATCAAAAAAAATCATCTTTATGGTGATCGTCGGGTTGCTGCTAATCTATGGCAGTTATGCCATTGTCGGCGCGATTTTTTCGGGAATGGGATATTACGACAGTATGAATCCGCTGGAATTCAACAATTTGAGCTGTGATTGACCGCCCCCATGACTCAACGGTAGAGTAGCTGCCTCTTAAGCAGTTCGTTGCAGGTTCGAATCCTGCTGGGGGCACATAATAAATTAAAAATTGAAAAATCAAAATTTAAAATAATTTAAAATAAATTTTATTTTCCGCAGAAAATAATCAATAAAAAAATGCTTACCGTTGAAGAGAAAGCCAAATTGATAGAAAAGTATAAATTGCACGGGGAAGACACCGGTTCTTCGGCGGTGCAGATCGCATTGCTGAGTGAGGAAATTGACCGCCTGCAGAAACACTTGAAACGGCACGCCAAGGACATGCATTCCAAGCGCGGCCTGTTGAAAATGGTTTCCAAGCGCCGCAAGTTTTTGAATTATTTGCGCGATACCGATGTGCACCAATACGCGCAAGTTTTGAAGAAAACCGGATTAAAAAAATAATTCTTGCCCGACTCAAACCATGGCCGTCCAATTAAACGCCCAGCGCGTCGCCGTCTTGATTGACGTGCAGAATCTTTATTATTCCGCGCGGAATTTGTATCAAGCGAAAGTCAATTTCCGCGAAATCTTGAAAACCGCCGTGGGACGGCGCGGGCTGATTCGGGCGTTTGCTTATGTCGTGCGCACAAAAACCGGCGAGGAAAAACCGTTTTTTGAAGCACTGGTCAAGCTGGGAATTGAAACCCGCATCCGCGATCTTCAAGAATATTATGACGGGCTGAAGAAAGCGGACTGGGACGTGGGCATCACCGTGGACGCGATCCGCATTTCGCCGTCCGTGGACACAATCGTGCTTGCCTCCGGCGACGGCGACTTCCAGCAATTGATTGAATATCTGGAAAATCAGGGCAAGCGGGTGGAAATCATCGCCTTCGGACGCTCGGCGTCTTCCAAGATTAAGGAAAGCGCCGATGAATTTATTGATATTGAAAAAGAACCCGAAAAATATCTGATTAAAAAATAACTTTGTAATAAATTCCAAAGTTCAAATTTCAAATGTCAAATCAAGCCCAAATTTCAAATGTCAAAAAAGAATCTCTGATTCATTTTGGACTTTGAGCTTAGAGCTTTCTTTGACATTTGAACTTAGGATTTTGACATTTAATAAAAATGGATAGCGCAAACAATAAATTTTCCATTCAAATGGGAGAGAAGGAGTTAAGCGTTGAAATCAACGGCTTGGCCGATCAAGCCAACGGTTCGGCGGTTGTCCGCTACGGCGACACCATGGTCTTGACCACCGCGGTGATGGCCAAGAAAGAAAAACCCGATATGGGTTTTTTTCCGTTGATGGTGGATTATGAAGAAAAATACTATGCGGCGGGCAAGATCAAGGGGCCGCGCTACATCAAACGGGAAACCCGCCCCAGCGACGAAGCCGTCTGCAACGCCCGGCAAATTGACCGTTCCATTCGGCCGCTTTTTGACGATCGTTTAAAAAACGAAGTGCAAACCATCGCCACCGTGCTCTCTTGGGACGCGGAAAACGAACCCGACATCATCAGTTTGTTCGGTATTTCAACGGCGTTGATGGTGTCCGACATTCCTTGGCAAGGTCCGACCGCCTCGGTGCGCGTGGGACATCTTGACGGAAAATATGTCCTGAACCCGACTTACGAACAGCGGCAGGCCAGCGAAATTGACGTGGTCTTCGCCGGCGTGGAAAGACACGGAGAAATTCTGGCCAATATGATTGAGGGGGGGTTTAACGAAACCGAAGAGGCGAAAATACTGGGCGCGTTCGCCTTCGCCAAACCTTATCTCAAACAGCTTTTGGATTTCCAGCAAAAGATTACAACTGCTTGCGGAAAAACGAAAAAAACATTGCTCGATCGCGGCCCCGGCGAAGATCTGGCGCGGGAATTGCGGAATTTTATCGGCGAAGATTTGAAAAACGCGCTTTATCAGCCTCAAAAAGCGCAACGAGGCCAGGAAATGGAAGCGGCAAAGGCCAAGTTGGAAGAATACGCCGCCCAAAAGTATCCCGATGACGCCGAAATCGCCAAATTCATCGGCAAATTCTACGAAAAAGAGATTGACCGCATTTTGCACGAAACGATTCTGGCCACCGGCAAGCGTCCCGACGGAAGGAATCCCGACGAATTGCGGCCGCTGGCGGCCAAAACCGGCGTAATTCCGCGCACCCACGGCTCCGGACTCTTCCAGCGCGGCGAAACCAAAGCCCTTTCGGCGGCGACCCTGGGGGCGCCCGGCGACCAGCAATTGCTTGACGGAATGGAAATCACCGGCAAGAAACGATTTCTGCACCACTATAATTTCCCGCCTTATTCCTGCGGGGAAGTGCGGTTTTTGCGCGCGCCGGGACGGCGCGAGATCGGCCATGGAATGCTGGCCGAAAAAACATTACTGCCGCTCATCCCTTCGGTGGAAGAATTTCCCTATACCATTCGCGTAACTTCGGAGATCGTTTCTTCCAACGGGTCCACTTCAATGGCGGCGCTTTCCGCCGCGTCGCTGGCGTTGATGGATGCGGGCGTGCCCGTTAAGTCGCACGCCACCGGCATTTCAATGGGGCTGATCGCCAAAGACACGCAGACCTACAAAATACTCACCGACATCCAGGGACCGGAAGACCACCACGGCGATATGGACTTTAAGGTTGCCGGAACACGCAAGGGGGTCAACGCCATTCAAATGGACGTTAAAATTGACGGCATTACCGAAGAAATGATGGGACGCGTTTTGGAACAAGGTAAAAAAGCACGCCATCGGATATTGGATGTTTTGGAAGGGGAACTGGCCGCCCCAAGGCCGGAACTCTCGCCTTACGCGCCGCGCATTATCATCATCAAAATCAACCCCGATAAAATCCGCGAAGTGATCGGCCCCGGCGGCAAAGTAATCAACGAGATCATTGACCAAACCGGCGTGCAAATTGACATTGAAGAAGACGGCACGATCTTCATCACCGCCGAAAAACCGGAGGCGGGACAAAAAGCTTCCGAATGGATACAAAATATCACCCGGGAAGTGAAAGTGGGGGAAATGTTCACCGGCAAAGTAAGACGCATAATGAATTTCGGCGCGTTCGTGGAAATTTTGCCGGGACAGGAAGGAATGATCCACATTTCCAAACTGGCCGACCGCCGGGTGAACAAAGTGGAGGACGTGGTAAAAATCGGCGATGTGGTTTCGGTGAAAGTGATTGAGATTGACGAACAGGGAAGAATCAATCTCTCCCTCAAAGACACCGCAAAATAATCTCGCGGCCGCAACAAAAAAACGGAGACATCTCCGTTTTTTTGTTATCGCANNAATCATATGCTGAAGATTAGATCCGACGCGATCAAGACTCTGGCAAAAACCGTTGCCCGAACAAAGGAAAAAATACCGGAAGGGTTTTTGGCGGAAACCGAATCCCCGGAAGTCGTTTATTTTAATCGAAAGTTGCGCGAGGCTTTCGGTCTTTTTGCGACCCCGCAAAACGTGCCGCTTCCAACCAAAGGCCAATTTGCCGGCACAGCGACGGAGAACAACGTCAAAATACCGGAAATTGTTATTCCTGAGAATAAAAATCTCGCAACCGATCTTGGCGCGAAAGAACCAAAAGAAGAACGGCGGCGATTGGCAATCCCCGACAAACACGCCATAAAGGCAGACGAAAAACAGGCAGAGGAGGCCAAAAAGGCCGAAGAAGAGAGATTGCGAAGAGAAGAGGAGAGAAAGAAGGCCGAAGAAGAGAGATTGCGGCAAGAACAGGAGAAGAAGGAAGCGGAAGAAAAAAAGCGGCAAGAGGAAGAGGCCGCGCGCAAAGCGGAAGAGGAAAAGGCACGGCAGTTGGCGGCACTGGAAGCCGAACGCGCCAAGAAAGCCGAAGAAGAGCAGGCGCGGCGGCGGGAGGGGGCTAAAAAAGCCGAGGAGAAGAGATTGCGGCAGGAAGAGGAAAAGAAGAAAGCGGAAGAGGAAAAACGGCGGGAAGAAGAAGCCGCGCGGCAGGCCGAAGAAGAGCAGGCGCGGCAGTTGGCGGCACTGGAAGCCGAACGCGCCAAGAAAGCCGAAGAAGAGCAGGCGCGGCGGCGGGAGGAGGCTAAAAAAGCCGAGGAGGGAAGGGCGGCAAACAGCCTGCCGGTAGTTCTCAAAAAACTTATCGCGAAGTTGGAAGAAAAAAGGGAAGCGGTTGCCCGAAAGGCGGCGGAAATCCCCGCCCAAAGAGTTCCTTTGGAACAAAAAAGAAGAATCTTGGAAAGCAAGATCGCCATGATCCGCAAAAGCGAATTGGCAATGGTGGAAGAAAAAGAGCGGGAAATTGAAACAAAGGCGGCGGCGAAGAAAAATGAATTGGAAAAAAATTCCGATCCGGCGAAAGAAAAAACGCTGAAGCAAGCCCTCTGGCAAATTGAAGACAGCCGCAAAGAAATAGAAAAACAACGATGGGCCGCGGAAGATAAAATCAACAAAATCAAGGCGGATGCGGAATCTGTCGATCGCCAAATTTCAGAAAAAAATCGCCAACTGGAAATCTCCGAAGAAGAAATCTCCCGAATTTCCGGAGAAGAAACATTGGTGCGTTTTGCCGTGGAAAAAATCCGCGCCGAAGAAGAAATTCTCAAAATCATCGGAGAGAAAGAGATGCTGGCGCCGGGGTTGGCGACGGCCGGCGATAAAAAAAACGACGTTGAAAAAAATCTCGCCCGCTTGACGGAGAAAGAAATTTCGGCCTCGCGGCAATTGAACGATATTGAAGAAAAAGAAGCGCGCGCCAAAGATTTGGCGCAAAAAAGAGAGATTGAGAAAGCTCGATGGCAATCAAGCAACGATCTGAAAAGCATTGTCCAAGAAAAATGGGAATATGAAGAAAAATTAAATGCGGCGGCCGGCGATTTGAAATCGCTTCAAGAAAAGACCGACTCGCTCAACGCAAAAATAGAATCCATCCAGAATAAAATCACCGCCGCGGAAATGGAGCTTGAAGGGAAGGCTCTGCCGGTGCGCACGCTTCGCGACGCAATCCGGCGCCTTTTGGAGGAAAATTCCGTCAGCTTCAATCCCAAAATCATCTTCCGCATTGTGCAAATTGATAAAGCAGAAGGAAAATCAAGCGGAGAAAACAAGGTAGCGGCAGAGCCCGCGGCCCGGGGAGAAAATAAACAAACACCGCAAGCAGTTGCCGACTTTCAGGAAAAATCAAACGGAGAAAGGAAAATGCCGGAAGAAAAAACGGCGGCAAAGAAGATAAACGGAGAGAATAAGGCGCCGGACGAAAAAGCGGACAAAGAAAACAAATTGGCGGCAAAACCCGCACGACCGCAAACGGATAACGCCGCGCCCGACAACGGCACCGCGAGGAAAGAGGCGGACAAACCGATTGCCGTTTCCGAAGAAAAGAAGTCGGCACCGGATATTGTTTTACGCGCAGAAAAAGTTCTTCCGAAAGAAAACGTCGCGCCCGCGCTAAAAAGCGGCCTTGCGGGAAAAGAAAAAGAATTGGAAGCCCCTCCCATAAAAACACCTCCCGGCAAGACTGAAGCGGACAAAAATAAATCCGTTCCCAACGATACCGTCCCGGCCATAAACTCCGCCAGCCGGCAAAATTCCGGCGAAACAAAAACACCGTCAAAAGAAGAAATCGCCGAAACAACGGGACGCAACGGCAACATCTATCGCGAACAGGTGGAAGCCGCGCCGGCAAGGAATATCCGGGTTTTCGCCCAAGAAAATTCGCCGAAAATCGTACCGACGGCGGAAGCGGAAAGAGAAATGCCCAACCTCGTAAAAAACGAACCCGTCCGGCCCAATCCCTCGGAAAACGAACCCGAAACCGACCGCGGCAACCTTGCGCCGAATCCGGAAAATCGATGGCGGCAAATCAAAAAAACCACCCTGCCCGGCGCCGCCGCATTTGCGCCGCCGGACGTCAAAGCGGAGGAAAGCCGGGCGCAAATGGCAACGGAAAGACCGGCGGCAAAATCCAAAAGAAATAATCTGTTGGCAAGATTACTGATCATTTTTGCGGTGATTGCCGTTTTGGGAATCATTTTGACAGTCATTCTGATCAAAAACGGCGGGAAAACGCCGGCGGTCGTTAAAAGCGAGCCAAAACCGACCATGACGACAGAAAAAAATCTGCCGGAAGAACCCGCCGCGCCGGCGCCGATAGTAACAACACTGACAACGGTGACAATTTATGTTGACAGTCCCGCCAATATCCCCAGTTCAATTTCTCCTTATATGCGGAAAAAATTTGACGCTAACGGTTATCACTCGCTGTTAATCGTTGACAGAGGCACCGGCAAAAAGATCGGCTTGAAACAGTTTTTTAGCGCCTACAAATTGAACGCGCCGTCGATTTTTTATAACTCGATAGAAGATGACTGCGAATTTTTCATTTATGCCAACAACGGCAAAAACCGTATCGGTTTCGCCGCCAAAATCACCAAAAATGAAATGATTGAGCCCGCAATGTCCGGCTGGGAGGGGAGCATCGCCAAAGACACCGAAAATTTCTTTCGGCTGTTGGGCCGCAAAACTTTTGCCGATGATGATGTTCTCCGCTTCGCCGATGGCGGCGCGGCGGGAACTGCGTATAAAGTAATGCAATTCTCGCCGGCGGAAGACGAATTCGCCATCGCCTGGGCAAATTACCGGCAAACGTATTTTATCTTCTCCGCTTCCAACAATTCCATGGCAAAAATTTTCAATCAGTTGCCAAAATAAGCAAAGAAAGATAAAATGGCATTAAAGCCGGTGAGGCGGTTTTTCTTTAAAAGTCTGCCGCACCATAATCTAACTTCCGGCCACCGGACGATTGCGGGGTTCTGCTTGGTTTTTAACCCAAACCGGCAATTCATCAATTGTCCGACGGCCATGATCCAAATGCCGGAATCAACAAACAAAATTTTGTCCGAGATTGAAAAAAAATTGAAAGAGGAACGCGCCGCCGTGGAAGCCGCGCTGAGCAAAATCGCCGTTCCCAACAAAAACGTGCCCGGAGACTGGCAAAGCAAATTCCCTTATGGCGACGGCGAGTCGGGGACGGCATCACTGGAACGGCAAGCCGACGAAGTGGAGGAATATGCCACCCGCTTGCCGTTGGAAAAAAATATGGAAACCAAGTTGATGGCGATTGACGCGGCACTGGCCAAGATTGCGCAGGGAACATACGGCAAATGCGAAAAATGCGGCAAACAAATTCCGCTGGAACGGCTCAAGATCTTTCCGGAAGCGCCTTTTTGCATTGATTGCCAGCAATAATTCGCAAGGCCGTTTTTATCCGCAAAGACAACCTTGTAATTTTTCAATTTTCAATTTTCAGTTTCAAAACGGCAAGGCGTGTTTTTGACATTTGAAGTTTGAATTTTGATATTTTGCATCGTGCTTTCCAAAATATGCTCCGCGGCCGTTTGCGGCCTGGACGCGCAACTAATTGAAGTTGAAGTGGACGCCTCATACGGACTGCGCCGTTTTGAAGTTGTCGGCCTGCCCGACAAGTCGGTGCAGGAAGCGAAAGAAAGAGTCGGCGCGGCGATTGAAAGCGCCGGATTTAAATCGCCTCATCGTGAGCCGGTGAAAGTTTTGGTTTCTCTGGCGCCCGCCGATTTAAAAAAAGAAGGCACTCTCTATGATCTGCCCATTGCTCTGGGCTATCTTTTGGCAAATAAAAAAACTCGTTTTGATCCCGCGGGAAAAATATTTTTGGGAGAGCTGGCGCTGGACGGCCGCTTGCGGCCGGCGAGAGGAGCAGTGTGCTTTGCCATCGCCTGCCGCGAAAAAGGCATCAAAGAAATTATCCTGCCCGAAGAAAATGCCGCGGAAGCGGCGCTGATTGGCGGCGTGCGCGCCATCGGCGTCAAAACGCTGGCGCAAGCAATCGGATATTTGGAGGGAAGCATTTCCGTCGCGCCGGCAATCGCACGGACGGAAGCGGCGGGAAACAGCGGAAGCGGCGGCCTTTTTGATATGATCGCCGGCCAGGAATCGGCTAAAAGAGCGCTGGAAATCGTCGGCGGCGGCGGACACAATCTTTCAATGTGGGGACCGCCGGGAACCGGCAAAACCTTGCTGGCAAAAACTTTGCCGGAAATCATCCCGCCGCTGTCTTTTGAAGAATCGCTGGAAGTGACCAAAATCTACAGCGTTTGCGGCCTGCTTGCCGGCGGATCATTGATCGCGCAGAGGCCGTTCCGCGCGCCGCACCACACCGCTTCCGAGGCCGCCCTGATCGGCGGCGGCAATCCGCCGCGGCCGGGAGAAATCACGCTGGCGCACCGCGGCGTGCTGTTTTTGGATGAATTTCCCGAATTCCACCGCGACGCGCTGGAAGCCCTGCGCCAGCCGATAGAGGAGGGCGCAATCAATGTTTTGCGGGCGCGCCACGCGATGTCTCTGCCCGCGCGGTTTATGCTGATTTTGGCGTCCAATCCCTGCCCTTGCGGCAATTTCGGCAACCCGGAAAAACCCTGCGTATGTTCGCCATCTCAAATAAGAATGTATCGCAAAAAACTTTCCGGGCCGCTGATGGATCGCATTGATCTTTTTATCAACGTCCCCGCGGTAAAATATGAAAAACTGGTCCAAAACACTCCGCACGAATCTTTGGGCGAAAAAATGAGAGAAAGGGTGGCACAATGCCGCGCCGTGCAGGCGGCCCGCTACGGAAAGGAACGCACCAACGCCGAAATGGGCATTGCGCAAATAAAAGAATTCTGCCGCCTTGACGACGATTCCGAACAGCTGTTGAAAGCCGCCGTGAATTCCGCCAAAATTTCCGCGCGCGGTTATCACCGCGTCCTCAAAGTAAGCCGCACCATCGCCGATCTGGACGGGAAAAAAGACATCGCGCAAAACCACGTTTCCGAAGCGCTTTCATATCGCCCCCCCGAACTAATTTAAAACCGCCAAAAGGCGGTTTTAAATTAGTTCGGAAATTTCAAATTCCAAGCACCAAATTCCAAACAAATTCAAAACTTAAAATCTCAAATTGAATACTGATTGCATTCTTGTTTTAGGTTTAAATATTTGAATTTTGAATTTATTTGGAATTTGTTATTTGGAATTTGGAGTTTTAACTTAAAAGGGGTTCTTTGCCCCGCCGACTTCAAAATGCAGATGGCATCCGGTGGCTTGCCCGGTTTTTCCCATCGTGCCGATGACATCGCCTTTTTTAACTTCCTGGCCGCTTGCCACGGCAACGGACTGCAAATGATAATAATGCGTGGTTACCGTTCCACCCATATGGGAAATGGTAATGTTATTGCCCGCGCCGCCATTCCAGCCGCCGATTTTGGCCTTAATCACGGTTCCCGACGCCGCGGCATATATCGGCGCGCCGCAATATCCGCCCGTTAGATCAACCGCGTTGCGGAAATGCAACCCCTGCGTTCTTTTGCAGGCCGATCCCACCGGACACAAAAAGTAATCCGCGGGCATCGCCGCCAAGCCAGAGGCAGTTGTTGCCGGCGCCGCCGCGGGTTTTGACGAAGTTGAAGCTTTCGGCGCCGGAGGGATGATCTTGCCTCCGGGCACCACCAGCACGTCGCCGATAAAAACATCGTTCTCGCCGGCCAATTCATTGAACGCGACAATCTCCTCCGGCTGGGCTTGGTATTTCTTGGCGATCTGCGCCAAAGTGTCACCGGCGGCCGCGTAATGAATTACGCCGCTCACCGGGGGAATGATCAGTTTCTGCCCCGTTTTCAGGCTCGCATTTTTGGACAAATCATTCGCCCACGCAATGGTCTCCGGGCTGATGTTGAATTTCTCCGCCAGCCCCGCCAGAGTCTCGTCGCCGGTGACTTCATATTCAACGATCGCGTTGCGCGCTTCTTCGGGCTCCGGCGAATCCGAGAAATCGCCGACAATCGCCGCCAGCACCCGGGAAGTGGCCGCCACCGGCGGCACCGCGGCCTTCACGCATCCGTCGCCGGCCAAAAGATATTCCGGCGACTCCGGCCGCATTTGTTCCGCCGCGCGGGCAAACATATCGTGCGCTTCAACGCAATCCGCGTCTTTCTGGTTTTTGGCCAAAACCGAACGCGCCGCCTGGTGTGAAATCGTGGACGCGCCCGCAAACAAAACCGCTCCCGCAAGGAGTAGTTTGGCAAAATTTTTCAATTGGAGAGGTATCCTCATAGTCCACCTTCAATTCTATAAAATCGCGCCGATTTGTCAATGGCGCCGCAATTATTTACAATGAATTATGGAAAATGAAACTGTGGCCCCGAAAAAACGGCTGGGGCAGAACTTTTTGGCGCAAGTCGGCATCGCCCGAAAATTGATCCGGGCGGCGGAAACCGGCGCGGAGGAAACCCTGCTGGAGATCGGACCGGGCACGGGAAATCTCACCGCCGAATTGGTAAAAACCGGCAATCCGATCTTTGCGGTGGAAAAGGACCCGGATATGGCCGCCATTCTGCGCCAAAGATTTCCCGGCGCAAAAAATTTCAATCTGGCCACTGCCGATATTCTCAAGTTTGACGAAACGAAAATCCTGGCGCCGTACCGGATTATCGCCAATTTGCCGTTCTATGCCGGGGCGCCCATCATCCGCAAATTTTTGGAAAGCAAAAACCCTCCCCGCGCGATGGCGCTGATCCTGCAAAAAGAAGTGGCGCAAAGAATCTGCGCCCGGCCGCCGAAAATGAATCTGCTGGCGCTGGCGGTGCAATTTTACGCCGCGCCGAAAATAATTTCTTATATCGCCAAAGGATCGTTTTGGCCCGCCCCCAAGGTTGACGCGGCAATCCTGCTTTTAACCCTCTTGCCGAAAACGGGGGAGCGCGCCGACCGGCGGTTTGCGCAAAAATTCTTTGCGGCCG
>DIWQ01000049.1:5739-10756 GCA_002423555.1 Patescibacteria group bacterium UBA6102 | reverse complement strand
GTTCTCAACGGCAAACGCCTGCGGCCACATAGATTATTATGTAAAGACCGCCAAAACGTGCAACGGCTACAGCGTCGGCCATTCGGAGATATGGGAGCATTACACTTACGACTGTTGCAGTGGAGAAAAATGCAGCTGCTGTTCCACCACCCGGCGCATCAAGACCGCCGCGGAGTGGCAGATCGCGCAAACCGGCTATGACCACGGCTTTTTCAAATGCGAAAAAGAATGCCTTGATTCGCCGAAAAATCCGCAATATTACGACGATCCGGCCAACAAAACCCGACAGGCCGACGCGCAATCAATCAATCTGCCGGTGGTGCTGGCATGGGACGACATCTCCGGATGGCAAAATTTGGGCGAATTTAAAACGGATATTTACGAGAACGCGCCGGCGGACATTGATTACGGGCCGAAAAGTTACCGGGTGGAGATACAATATGAAGAATATTCCGAAAAAGACGCGAATCTGCACATTGATAAAAACAAAAATCCGCAAGGCATCCAAACATTGTCCGGCGGCCAAAAAATTTTTTACAAGATCATCCCCGATAGCGGGCTTGACGGGTTCAATTCCCGCGACGACGGCGGCGCGTGTTTCTTCCAGACCAACACAACCTACAAATGGCGCGTGCGCCCCTGTTGCGACGCGGCGGGAACACAATGCAAAACCTACCGCGACGATGAAGGCTGGTGGACATTTTCCGCGTCTCCGGCAAGCGAGCTTTTGGGCCTCACCGACAAGGACAAATATACGCGCGGCGCCACCGACGGCATCGCCCAGGATCCGGATTGGAACGGTCCGGCGGCGATGGAAGGCGTGGATTTTTGCAGTGCCAAACTTTTTTGGTGCAAGGCCAAATTGGCGGATTCTTCAACCGATTACCACCGCTTTGACAAAGTCTACAACGAAAACCAACCCTATGCCTTCAATTACCAAATGCGCGTGATGTCCAGCGAAAACACTTCTCTGGGAGCGTTGATTGAAAAAATTGAGAAGATCCCCATTTTGGGGGGAATTCTCGGTTTTATAAAAAACAGCGGCGTTATCAGCGGCATCAAATCGCGCTGGGACGAATGGAAGGGCGAGTGGAGCGGCGGCGCCAGCGAGTGCAACAAATGGATGGAATCCGATCTGGAAAAAGCCGCGAAAAGCGAATCCGCCGTCGGGGAATACGAATCCGAAGCTTGCCATTATTTGCAAAGAAACGCCGACGGCACTTGCGCCAAGCCGGAAACGCTCTCTTTTTCGTCTTATTTTGACAAAATTACCAACGACGCTTCGTTTATGCCGTTTTTCTCCGCCGCGGAAAAAACCAGCAGTGACCGCAATCTTTTCACCGGCGACTGGGACGGTAAGTTAAAGTATTCATGGCAAATTAAAACCTGCTTTAACACCAGTCCGAATACCAAAGACGAAAAATTCCCCCACTGCAACGGCAACATTGAAGAAGATTACGGGCAAAAGTGGCAGTTAATCGGCAAACCGATGAGCGGCGGCATCACCGACAAACCAACCGCCACCGCGCCGGCGGACAACCGGGATTGGGCCGACGAAAATAATTTGGTCGGTATCGGCGGCACTCTCAATTGGACCGCCCCCTGCGGCGCCAATTCCTTTTTATATGACATCCAGGACGGAACCGGCAGAAGTATTTTTGACGGCGACCAAATTTGCGGCGCGGATTACGAAAAAGATTCGGGAAGGCGGATCGGCAAATCCCAAATTACGATTACCCTTGTTGAAAAAGATCCCAAACAAGACAAATATCCCGGCGCGGTGCAGTTAAAAATAGATACCAAATACAAGTGGCGGGTGAAATCCTGCTGGCCGTCCATCCCGGTGGGGGAAATCAAAAACATTTGCAGCGGCCAATGGTCCGATTATTGGTCTTTTCGCACCACCGGAAGAAAACCGACCTTTGGAAGCGACGCGGTAAAAATGGCCGCCCCGACCGCCACTTTGACTTGGGAGGCGGTTTCGGCCGCAAATTCGTATCGCGTAGCCATCAACGACGGCACCCCGGTGGAAGAAGCGCCAGCAGAAGAAGTCCTTGTTGCCACCAATCAATTCAGCTTCAATTATCCCGGCGCCAAAAAAAATTATTCCTGGAAAGTCAAAACTTGCGCCGACAGCGCCGGCACGGTTTGCGGTGAATGGCAAGCGGGGACATCATTCAATTCCGAAGATTTTCCCGCGCCGGCCAATTTATCGCCGGCCGGCNNCCAACGGCGAAAAAAGCACCAGTTGCGATCCGGAATGGTTCAATAAAGAATATGCGGGAAAGACAGTCTCCGGCCCCGATTTGGCACTCAAGGCCGCGGCAAAAAATCCCTCTTCCTATTGTTCCGGAGATTATTCATTCACCGTGAGGCCTTGCTTTGACGAGAAATGCGCGGCGCGCAGTTTTAACGAAGCGCGGCAAACATTTTCCGTCACCGGCAAAAACGAAAGCTCCGGATTGATGGTTTGCGGCCAAAAAAGCGACGACCCCGGCACTCCATACAACGAGAAAGAACCTTGCGAAATCAAGCATATATTTTTAACCCTGAAAGTCATCATTGATTTTGTGACGTTCAAACTGGCGCTCCTGCTCTTGCCGGTGATGGCGCTGGTCACCGGCGGCCTGTTCTATNNTGTTTTTTTCGTGGATTATTGTTTCCATAATAATGGCATTGGCGGGCTACGGGGCGTTGTGGAACCAAATTTTATGATTTATAATCAGTCAATGGCGGGAAAAATTAATTCCGTTAAAAATTTTTTGCTGGCGGTTTTTTGCCTGACGGTGCCGCCCGTCGCGGTTTTTTCGGCCGAAATCGGCGAAACCGATTATTTTGACATCCCCCAAGAATGCGGCCGCAGTTTCAGCGACGCCAAAGCCGGCGAGATGGTGTGCGATTCTTGGACAAAAGGATCGCAAGTGAAGGTGGAGCAAATCAATGTGGGCACCTGCGTTTGCGTCAATGAATGCCTCACCATTCCAAAAAATCATTATTATTACAACGATCCGGTAAACAAAACCCGCCAGACCGACGACCAAGAAATCACCTTGCCCGTCGTTTTGGCGTGGGACAATATTGACGGCTGGCAAAACGAAAGCGGCGCCTACATTTGGAATTTCAGCGGCATGGGAAACAAAAAAAACATCAACTCCAAGCTTTTCGGCGCCTACTCTTATGTTTTGGAAATTGAGAACAAAAACTTTGAATTAAACGATTCCCAGAGCGCCGGCGACGTTTTTCGCCGCGTTCTCACCACCAACGAATTCAATCCCACCAAAGAATTTTACCCCTGCTTTTTCAATTCCGACACCGTGATCAAATGGCGCGTGCGCCCGTGTTGCAACGAAGACGGCTCCAACTGCCTCCCCGAAAACAGTGCGCCCTGGTGGACGTTTAAGACCAGTCCCGCCCCCGAACCGATCAACATCGGCGATCCGGATTGGAACGGTCCGGACGGAAAGACCGGCGTTTCTTACGACGGACTGAAGCTTGACTGGTGCAAAGCCAGAGTATCGGAAGAAAAAATGCCCTACAACGAAAACACGAGCCCGGCGCTGTCGTATCAACTGCGAGTCTACACCAACGAAAATGAATTGGTAACCGACAAAGTGCAAATCCCGGCGCAGTTTGCCCAGTTGGCCGCGTGGCTGAAAAAAGACGTGCCGGCTCTGCAAAATCCTCTGGCCTGCCATTATCTGCAAAAACAAAGCGACCACACTTGCAAGCCCGACGTAATCAACCCGGAAAGCACCTTAACCGGCCGCAATTGGTGGTCGCACAAAGAAATGCCGTCCCAAGACCGCGCGCTGTTCACCAAAAACATCACCTACAGCTGGCAATTGCGGCGGTGTTTCACCAATCCTCAGGCCGGCGACGAATATTGCGGCTCGTCGGCAAACAAATACTGGGGGCAAATCTGGAAATTCACCGCCAAAGACGAACCGGTTGCCGCGCCGTCCTTGCTGGCGCCGCCCAACGACGGCAATTATGCCGATTCTCAGAGCGCCAATCTCGCCGAACTGCCCGGAAAACTTTTGTGGCAATCGCCCAACGGCGCCAACTCGTTTGCCTATGACATCCAGAAAATTTCCGGAGAAGGGTTGTCTTTGGTTGCCGGAGAACGCCGCGCGACAAAATCGCAAATAATCTTTTCCAAATCTGCGGCGGCGGACCCCGACAGCGACGCCCAGGGGATTGAGCTGGAATTGGACACCCCCTACAAATGGCGGGTGAAATCCTGCTGGCCTTCCCTCCCGGCGGGCAATGTTTGCAATGAGGTTTGGTCTCCGTGGTGGTATTTCCGCACCACCGGCCGCGCCCCCAAAACCGAAACTTTGCGCCCGGAAAACGAAGCGCAAGCCGTGGCAATGCCGGTAAACTTGCAATGGGAGGCGGTGCCGGGAGCCAAATCATACATTCTCAATTTCAACGGCCAAGAAATCAAGGCGCAAAACAACACCCACACCGCCGACTATCCGACAATCAATCAGAGCCAGACCTATAAGTGGAGCGTGAAAACCTGCGCCGACAGCGCCGGGCAGACGTGCGGCGAATTTTCGCCGGAATTTTCTTTTGCCACCGCCGCGCTGGGCGCGTCCCAAAATCCGATCTACCCCGCGGGGACCATTGACAACCGCCCGCTGATCTACAACTTTTCCTGGGAACCGGTCGCCGGGGCGCACTACTACAAATTCACGCTTGACTACACCCAAAGATCCGACAAGGAAACCAACGAAAAATGCCAAACCGGCCCCAAGATTGAAAAAACCGTGCGGGAAAATTCCACGGCGGTGAACAAAAATATTGACGCGCTCTATTGTTTGGGGAAATACGAATGGAAGGTTTTGGCCTGCCTGAACGAAGAATGCACGGACGCGGGCGCGGCGCCGGCAGTCTGGTCGTTTGATTTTGTCGCCGGCGGCAAAGAGATCAAAAAGGGCGAAACGATTTTGGCGGTTTGCGGCCTGGCCAACGACAACCCCAACACCGAATGGGACGACCGCGAAGCCTGCGG
>DIWQ01000049.1:0-5709 GCA_002423555.1 Patescibacteria group bacterium UBA6102 | reverse complement strand
GTAATTTCCTGGTGGAAAATAATCGGCATCGGCTACGGTTTGCTGTTCTTCGCCTGGACCATTGTGGGCATATTTACCAGCCTCTTTGGATACCATGGGACATGGTGGAACATATAAAATGCAAAATATCGAATATCGAAATCCGAATATCAAAACAATATCAAATTTTTAAATATCAAATGACCGAAACCAATAAAAAGCCGTATGACTTGGAAAAGCGAACCTATGAATTTGCAAAAAATGTGAGAATTTTTATCAAAAAGTTGCCACGCACAGTTTCCAATATTGAAGACAGTAAACAAGTCATTAGATCATCTGGATCTATCGGCGCCAATTATATTGAAGCCAACGAAGCTCTCGGCAAAAAAGATTTCAACATGCGTATTAAAATCAGCCGCAAAGAAGCCAAAGAAAGTATTTTTTGGCTAAAACTAATTGACGTCAACAATAATGAAGAATTAGAAAGAGAAAGAGTTTTACTATCAAGAGAAGCTTCGGAGCTAACGAATATTTTTGGGGCAATTGTGAGAAAATCCGCATAGCAATATTTTCTTTTGAGTTTGTTTTGAAAATTGAATATTTTGAAAATTCGAATTTGTTTCGGATTTCGATATTCGATATTCGATATTATTATGAAGTTGGTCCATCTATACTTAATCGGGGTGTTTCTAATGATCGCTTTTTTGGTCGGCTCCACGATGTGGCAGTTTGGCCAGTTCCAATCCAACATCAAAGACCTGCAATTTGGACTGCCGCAGGAATTGAGCCAGGGAATGCCCGACGCCAACCAGCAAATCGCCCAGATGATGAGTCAAATCCAAACGCAGGCGCAAAATTCCGGCGCGGCGGCAACCGCCGGCGAAAACGCCAGCACCACCGTTGACGTAAAAACCTGGACTGCCCCCGACGAATCGTTTTCCTTTGAATATGCGGCCGACTGGACGCCGATGGCGATTGCCGCCCCCGTGGACAGCGCCGGCGGCAAAATCCTGTTTTCCGCCTACAAAACCGGCGGTGCGGCGGCAATACCTTCCGTCAACTCCCTTTCCGTGGAAGAATCCGATTACAAAACCGCCGAAGAACTGATGAAAAAGATTGAAAGCGACCTGCGCGCCCAAAACATCCCCGCCAAAATCACCCGCAGTGAAATCATCAACGGCGCCCAAACCATCCCCGTGATTGAAATTGATTATTCAATTTCCGAAGCAATTCTCAATAATATTATAAATTCCAAAATTATTAATGCATTTATTATTAAGGAAGACCCCAAAATTTATGTTGTATCAATAGTTCTGCAAAATTCAAATCCAACAATTTTGCAAGAAACCGACGGCATTTTAAAATCACTGCGGGTTAAAAGCGAATAGATTGTTTCAACCAATATGAATAAAAAATTTTTGTTCCGATCATTAATTTTGTTTCTTTTAACTTTTTACGTTAATGTTTTGTCGGCATTCGCAAATTCCAGCGAAAGATGCGTTGCGCCCAAAGAAATTGAATTGCAAATTAAAGATTGGCCGACAGCGCCAATAGGAGGATACACTCTTGACGGGACATCAAAACTCCCCGACTTGATTGCCTATTTTTTCGGCTGGGGAGTGGGGCTGGGCGGCTTGGCGGTTTTTATCGCGTTAATCATCGCCGGCGTGCAACTGATCACTTCCGTCGCCGACCCCGGTAAAATGAATGACGCAAAAAGCAGAATCAAATCTGCGGTGATCGGGTTGGGGCTTTTGCTCTCCAGCTGGGCGATATTCCAATTGATCAATCCAAATCTTACCAATCTTTCCGAGCCAAAATCCAATATTGTCAACCAAACATCAGCGGGCGTTCTTACTTTCACGGACGAAAAGTGTTCTTCCCGGGAAGATTGTTGTTTGATGGACGATCCGAATTGTCCAAACGGACAAACTTGCCCGAAAATTACCAATCCGGCCTGCAATCTAAGATTTTGGGCATGTTGTAAAGACAATGATAATCTTTGTCTGGCAACCGGAAACGAAGTGAATTTGCAAGCACAGGGAGGAGAATGCACTTTCCCCGGCGAATGCAAAACTCAAAATTGCCAACCCAACAAAGACAACCCGGCCAAAAGTATCTGCATCGCCGGAACGAAAGGAGTTGGCGATTCCTGCACGCTAAACGGCGAGTGCGCCAGCGCTTTTTGCAATTATGGGAAATGCAACAACAAAAAAACGGACGGCGAATCATGCGAATTCAACAACGAGTGCGCCAGCGGCAAATGTCTTTGCGATACCTCCGTTTGGCAAAAAAAATGTGCGCCTAACCCGAAGGTATGCAATATGATTTTTGACAAGGGAGAACTTGGTTGCGATATTGTCCGTTTTTACGAACTGCGAGATTTTGCGGGAAAATATATTGATTTCAAATATGAACCCGTTTACCCGAGCGGCAGTGAGGAAGATAAAACAATTAACGGCGACTGGGTTTTATGGCAAGGAGGCGGCGCGACTCCATGGGGAACTTTGCCGACATCCTACCAGGCATTTGTATACAGAAGAGACGCCTACGGAAAAATTCTCTTTTCCGACGCGGAGAAAACTCAACCGTTGACGATGCCATGCGGTGAAACCGCCTGCGGATGCACGATAGACCGATGTTTGGCGGTGGAGGCCGGAGGGAAATGCGCCAAATCAAGCGGAGACGAATCCTCGGGGCAATTTTCCGAATTCGCTTATAATACCAATATGACTGTCCAGGGAGTGAAAGTCCAAGATAAAACAAAATTCACTTATCTTCAAAAAGGAGTTGACTTCGGACAGCAAGTCGGAGGATTTTTTAAGAGTATGTGGTGCACTGTTGTGGGTTGCAATTAGTTATATTAAAAATATGCCGCTGTTCCAATTCATAAAAACTAAAAATTTTTTTTGCGCTCTGCTAATCGCGGTCCCTTGTCTTCTGGCCGCCAAAGTAGCCAGCGCGGTGATCCCCGATTCGGCGGCAATTGTGGCTTACTTAATGCCGCTCAATAGTTTTATCTTCGGATTGATGACCTCTATGTTTAAATTTGCGGTCTATCTCTCTATGTCCGCCAGCCTGTTGCAAACGACAATCTTAAATCCAGGCTGGATTGACATAGAAAGCGATTTTGTGCAAACGGGATTGACGGTTACCATGTCTCTTGCAGACATTTGCTTGATCGCTGTATTTATAGTGATCGCCCTCGCTTATGTTTTTAAAATTGAAAGCTTCCACCCCGAAAAAACCTTGCCCAAATTTTTTATTATTGCCCTCTTGATCCATTTCAGTCCGTTATTTGTCAAAATGCTGGTTGATGTTTCCAACATCGCCACCCCAAGCCTGATTGTCGGCCAGCAAACCATCATTTTGGACAGCTGCAAAGAATTCGCCTACGACCTGATACAAAGCGGCGCGACGTTGATGGCAGAATACTCCCTTAACTCCGTGGCGGCGGCGGTGCCGCTCGGAAGCTTGGCAAACGCCGTGAGACTAATCGCCATAGTTTTGGGCAACAGCTACTGGCTCACGACAATACCTTATTACTTGGTCCAAGTGTTGGTGGGGGAGATTTTAAGCGGACTGATGTTTTCCTATGCGATATTTTTTATCACGCGCGTTTTTATGATCCAGATTTTAGCAGTGCTCGCTCCGTTGGCAATTTTGGCCAGCGTTCTCCCGCAAACCAACAGAATGTTCTCCGATTGGTTCAAGTGGCTCATCGGCTGGTCAATCGCCGGACCGATGACTTTGTTCTTGCTGACATTGGGACTAAGCACCCTGAAATCATTATTGCCGGATATTTCCACCGGCTATGTGAGTTTGGGGGGAACCTATAATATATTTTTGCGCCAAGACACGCTGTATTGGTTTATGATTTGCATTTATATGATGACTGCGGACGCGATAGTCGCCGGAACAATCCCGCAAATCAGCGGCAAAATAACGGAAAAATTGACCGGTAGCCTAAAGCCAATCGCCAATATAGGCAGGAAAATGACCAAAGAAGCAAGAGGAAGACTAGATAAGGGTATTACCTCAAGAGCTAAAGCTTCACCCGAAGCTTTTAGCAATTTCAGAACACGGCCTTCTTCATCATCCGCACAAGCCTCATCGGCGCAGCCATCATCGGCACCAACACAATCATCGTCGTCTTCGTCTGTAAATATGCCGAGCGGTTTCGGCCCACCCAGTATGCCGGATATTTAATGTCTTCAATTAACTCATCTAAAAAAAGAGGTTGCCATAGGCAACATTAGTTTTTAATCTTTTCTTCAAGCTCTTCCTTAAGATCTTGAAGATCCTTTTCTGTTATCTTTTTCTCTTCCTTCTTCTCTTTGAGCGGCTTCACCACTGCCCAAAAAATTAGAAGGGCAATGAAAAAGACGATCAAAAATATTTCCACGCCCGCGGAAAGTGTTGCATAAGCACCCGCGATGAGCGCAACGATGATCACACTCGTTATTTTTCCCATTTTCTTCCTCCTTTACTGGGTGCAGTAAAGCATATTTCTATAATTTTGTCAAGATTGACAAAAATTAAAACAACATATATAATTACAATGCTCTTTACCAACCACATCCAAATAAAAAACGAACGGAGGAATTCAATAGATGATTGAAATAAATAAAACTCCTGAAAATTCTGAAATCAGGAGTAAGCTGGCAGAAGCATTAAGAATCATTGAAAAATGCATTTGGGGAATAATAATAATTTTAGTTTTATTGTTATTATTCTTCGGCATAACAGAACTCTCGAAAGCGGCAAGATCGCTACCAGAGGCAACTAATTTCCTTGCCGCATACCCCATCTATTATTGGACACAAGGAGAAGAAAGAGTCTTCCTGGGCTATCTTGCCGACATTCTGTGGCACGGAATTCTTGGAATTCTTTCTTTCGGGACTCTAACCGCACTGATCCACTATAAAGTAATTTGGACCAAATTTGCTTTTGGAAGCGATGAGGCCTACGAAATAGGCTACTCGCTAATCTTGGGAGAAACAACGACCACATATACCACAATGAGAGTTGCTCCTCAACTTCGGCCATTTTATTGGTGGGAATCTTACCTGGCTGAACGGCAAGATAAAGAAACCAAGCTGGAGAATGTCACAACCAAGGACGATTCTACCATCAGCGTGACTTTTTATTTCGCGTGGATGGTATGGCTCGCCCGCGCCTCAATAATGAGAGGCATAAGGGAGTTGGATTTTGAAGAAGTTACCGGTAGTTGGAAAGGCATAATTAAACAGTATGCCGCCGATGTTATTCGACAATATACCAGCGCCGAGCTGATAAAAAACCCCTCTTTAATCATAGAGGGAATTGTTAGAGCGATTGCCACGTGGAAGAGCAAGCCCCTTAAAGATGATGAAATAAAAGCGCGGGTGCAAGAAATTGTTAACCGCGCTGATGAAAGCGTGCTGATAAGGGCAGCGCAAAGTCAAGAACCGCTCATTATGGAAGAAATCAATCGGTTGTTAAAAGAGTTGGCCGAAGAGTTGGCCTTTGTATTATATGAGAAGGAAATCGAAACAAAAACCATTGAATTAGTCGCTCGATATAGCAGAGACCTATCAGCTCCAGACAAAACAAAAAAAACAATCGAGTTGATATTGGCAAATATCGCCAAGGGAAGCCGACTTCGAGTCCCCGAGGAAGAAATAAAGAAGGAAGCCGCCGCTATTATTGCCGGATCTGGAGAAATAGTAAATTGGGCGACGGCATCAG
>DIWQ01000017.1 GCA_002423555.1 Patescibacteria group bacterium UBA6102 | reverse complement strand
CGCCGGCCGCGCAAGCGGCCTTTCCGCAGGATCAGGCGGGGATTGCCGCCTACGTGAAATTAACCGGCGTCAGCCAAACAACCTTTGACACCGCTTTGGATGATTTTTTTGATTCCACCGAACCGTCCGGCGATACCTATATGATCGGCGTCAAAGGATATCTTGTTGATGATCAGCCCTATGACCCCTATAATTATCAGTACAACAAAACCGACATCCACTTCTATCTGGGTGTTGACGGCTGGCTGGCGGCCTATCTGCTAAAAGACGATCCCGCCGCCAAAATCGTGAATTGGCGCCCCGGCGCGGAATTGAAAAACACCTTGTTGGAAGTTGCCCTTGAAGATGCAATCGCCAAACTTGGCGCCGCGCCAACCGGAGAAATCAAATACCATGATTTCTCCGCGCCGGCATCGTCTAAAATGACATTGGCAAAAGAATCCAGCCCGGCCAACGATCAGGATAGCGAAGGAAATCCAATCAATTACAACGAATTCTCCGCGATGATGAAGGGAACATTGAGCCGCTTTTCGTGGAGCGTGGAGGGAGTCGGAACCTCTTGCGGCGGCGGAGGCTATATAATGCCGGTTGATTTATTCATTGAGCACCGTGACCCAATCGGCGGCGCCGGATGTTCCCGGTTTACTTACGGCGACTATGTTTACGCCCCGGAGATATTCAACGATCAAAAAAGCCACATCGTCAGAATGAGCAAAAACCAGGGCGACAAAGGCGCCAACGGAGTGTTTGTCTTCATCTACGGCAATTAGCGAATTTGGCGCGGAGGGAAGCGGCAATAATTAAAATCCGAACAAATTTTGCGGTCGCAAAATTTGTCAGGATTTGCCAATTTAGTTTAATTTAATCAAAAGAATATGAAGCGATGCTTACCGTTGTTTGTATTCTTGCCGGTTTCGTTATCTTTATTCGCCTATTCCTGGGCGCAGGAGTTGCCCGAGATTATCATTGAAGACGCGGATGCGACGACCACGATTGATCTGGTGTCTCCGCCCGCGGATTTCTTTGTCGTTGATAATCCGCCGTTTCTTTTGCCCGATGAGGCGGCGATTTGCCATGCCGATGCAAGGGAGGTGATTGATTTGGCAACTCCGCCGGAAGATTTTTTTGACACGTCGGAAGCCGACTTGCGCTTGCCCGACGAAGTGGCGATTTGCCGCGCGGACAAACGATTGACTATTGATCTGGTCGCTCCGCCCGAAGAATTCTTTGATCCCGCGCCGGAAGCAACCGACAAATTCGTCTATGTGGCGCTGGGAGATTCCTACCAATCCGGCGAAGGCGCGGGGAATTCCATTCAAGATTCAACCCAATATCTAAACGAAGCGTATGAGCAGGGCACATATACCGACACGCTGGTTCCCGGCAACGATTCCTGCCACCGCGCTCTGCAAAACTATGCCAAGATCAACAAAAACAAATTCCATCCCGAATTGAATGATGAAGATATTGTTTTGATTGACCTTACCTGCAGTGGCGCCAAGATTGAAACCGGCCCACGCCCGCCGGTGGTGGGCGATGTGGCAAGCAACCAAATCGCGCCCAACTCACAGTTGCAACAGGCGCTGAACAAGCTGGGCGAAGCCGGCCTGACTCCCGCCGATGTTGATCTGGTCACTGTCGGTATGGGCGGCAATGACGCCGGGTTTGCGGAAATTATTCAAGCCTGTCTTTTGCCCAACATTTTGCGCCGGGTTTTGGAAGAATATCCTAATCCTCCCGGAGAAATAAAAATATTGGTCAATATGTTCGCTTCTTGCAAAAATATTGACAGCACCTTTTTTAACAGCGATGAAGCGATTAATGCGCTCTATGGTAAGGAAGTTTGGGCGCAAAACAAAATTTTGGAAACTTTTACCAACGCCCGCGTAATCCAAGCAAATTATCCTGACATTTTGCCTCGGGAAAGCAAGTCGGATCGTTATTGCGGCGGCTTGCGGGAAAAGGATATTAACTACGCGAGGAAAAAAGTGGAAGCGATTAATGATAGAATCAACCAAGCCCAAATTGCGGTGGCAAAAAACAATTCGCGGCTGGAACTGGCGGATTTGCAAAATTCTTTGGGCGACAATGCTCTTTGCCCGGGAAATAGTAACGACATACTGGCCAATGGCACTGATGAAGCCAACCTTGACGCCGAGATCCGCCGTTTGCTCAATTTGGATGGCAATGGTGATGCCCAATCTCGTGCACTGATTGACGATTTGGCGGCGGCGTATAATTCCTGGAAGCAATGTTTGGGTGTTCATTTTAATGTGTTTGATAACGGCGCGGATTGTGATACGGGAGAAGCGATGGAGCAGTTAAATTATTATTGGCAAAATGTAGAGCAGTATTTAAAAGATAGACTTAATAATAAATTATTGCCTAATCTTATTAAGCCAGAGCAAGCTAGCAGTGAGAGCAATGAAATACGCTACGATCGCTCCAAAGGTCTGTTCCATCCCAATGCCAATGGCCATGAAATTATCGCCTGCAACATTCTGGCCGCGCACAACAAAGCCGGCGCGCAAAATTGCTTGCTACCCGCGGGGCAAGCAGTGATGGATGCGGTCAATGGGGCTTCTATCAATAATGTGCCGATTAATATTTCCATCGCGCAAACAATAAGTCTTTATCTGGGTGGCTTTACTCCGGGATCAATCGTGCCGATAACGATTTTATCGTCGTCCAAAAGTTTGGGATCGGCGGTTGCCGATGAAAACGGCATTATTGATACGCAGATTGTTTTGCCTGAAATGAGTCCGGGCGTGCACGAAATTGTTCTGGAGAGCCAAAATGGCGCCGGCGTTGGTATCGGCAAGCGGTTTTGGGTTGAATATCCCGGAAAGCCGCGCGCCGGAGAGAGCTACGGCATCTATTTAAAAAATATTGCCACCGGTGAGGGAGAGGAAATCAACATTGTCTACGGGGATGTGGATTTTGCGAATTTAACTTCCGATGATGACGGCGGCGTGTTTGTGGAGTTGCCGGTCTTTGAGGGGCAGGAATCGTTTGAAGTGACGGCGAAAAATCAGACCACGGGCCAATCCTCGCAAACAAAAACCGAGGTTGAAAAAACACGGCAACCGCTAAAGTCATTTGCCGTGAAAACCGCGTTTGTGAAATGGCAAAAAGCGAAAAATAAAAATCAAGAATTTACCATTGCCGGACAATTTGAGTTGCCGCAAGATCAATCAAAAACGGCGCTGGAAGAAAAGCTAAAGCTAAAGTTGACGTTTCCCGACGGCAAAACCGCTACCGCGGATTTGAACTTCAAGGAAAACAATATATTTTGGAAATACAGCAGTTTGGCGGAAAATCAAAATCTGAAAATCAGCCGCGCGGTTGTCTATTGGTCGCCCGAGAAAAAGTTTTGCAGCAACAGCAAAATTTGCGCTGTCGCGCTCAAAAACAAAAACTGGTTCTACTTGCAAGGCGAACTGGAAAACCTTGGCCTGGAAATCGGCAAAACCGACAAAATGGAAATTGAGATTCTTTTAACGGCAAAGACCGTTGATTTGGTTGGCGGGCAAAAGTTGCCAATGGGAAAAGTCGGCAATCAAAGGATTTATCATTCTTTCGGTTTTTGGAATTTTTGGCCGCAAAATTTGGAAAGCTTCTATAAATGAAAAATATGAACAAAAAAATCAAAAGAGTTCTGACAATCATCGGTTTGATTCTTATCATTGTCATAATCGGGATAGCAATTGCAATGTTTATGATGTTTAAAGAATTAAAAGGGGTGGTTACTTCGTGGTCACCGTCGGGATTGGACGCTCTGCCGTGCGAGCCAAAAAGCCAGGTTGAGCTGGGGTCGCCGTATCGCATTAATGGTCAAGTTGCTGAATTTACCACAAATGGAGGCAAATTATATATCACTGCCAAGCGGTTTCCGCACAGCGGATTTTCAGGATCGTCGCTTGGCTCCACGGCTATTTTTATGGGCAATAGCTCCGCTTTGCCCGAATATGATTCGCAGAGAGATATTACGACGAATACGGTAAAAAATATCAGTCTTTCTGAAACGAAATACGTTGAGTTTGAATTGCCGGCGAGGAGGTATTGGCTTTGGTCAAGTTCCGGCGGGGACATTGTGATTTACAGCTGTGAGGAGGGCGGGGTGAGCGATCCCAAGCCGGTGTGGCGGTGAAGCGGACTGGATCAAATTTTTCAGAGGGTTAGACCCTCTGAATTTTTCAACGGCGGGAAGGCTGATCAACCGGCAGATAGATCTGCTGGCCAAAGAAATCCAACTGATGGCCAAGCGGGGAACCGTCGGCAAAGAAATCGCCCAAGCGTT
>DIWQ01000056.1 GCA_002423555.1 Patescibacteria group bacterium UBA6102 | reverse complement strand
TTGATAACACTGATATTGATTCTCATGGTTTAATTTGAATTGAATTGAAAATAATAAAGCTATGCCGGTTTTTTTATGGAGTTTTGCAAAAAAGCTCGCGGCAACGACTCCATTTTAATACAAAAAATAAAAAAAGGATAGTCAAGAAATCCATCGCTTGTGGATAACTCTTATTTTCATTTTAATTTTTGGGTTTATACTAGGTATAGTGAAGCTTGATGATATCATAATCAATCAACTAAAAAACAATAAAAAATGAAACAAACAAATTCTGCCAAAGCGTTAGCGCTGTCGCTGGGCGTGCTGGTTTTTTCCGGCACCGCCAGTTATTTGATCTTTGCCTGGAACCCGCCCGAACAAACTCCACCCGCAAAAAACGCCGACGCCCCGATAAACGTCGGCGACGCCCCGCAAGGAAAATTGGGCAATCTGGGCATCGGCACCGCCAGCCCCGGGGCAAAGCTTGATATCGCGGACAACGGCACCGCCGCCGGCGCTCAATTTTTAAGGGTTGGCGACGATACTTTCCTGACCGACGTTGACATCGCCCACACACTGGGAATTTACAGCCAGGGAGATAACACAATCGCCAGCATAAAGCTTGGCAGTAACGGCGGAATTCTCTCCGGCCGCAACAACAACATCGGCATCGGCACCGCCGCGCCGGCCCAAAAACTTGATGTCCGCGGCAATATGACCACCAGCGGCATATTGGAGCTCACACAACAGGGCACCGGCAATCGCCATTCGTTTATTGATTTCCACGGCGACGACACTTACACTGATTATGGACTGCGGATAATCAGATGGAATTCCGGACCCAATACCGATTCCACGATTGAGCACCGGGGGTCGGGAACTTTCCGCATTCTTACTCCCGACGCCAACAGCAACATCGTGCTTCAGCCCAACAAAAACGTCGGCATCGGCCCCATTAATCCGACGCAAAAATTGGATGTTGACGGCTACGTCAAAGGCCGGGCCGGATTGTGCATCGGCGATGAATGTTGCTCAACGTGGAAAGAGTGTTTTGAATTAAGCGGCATCACTCCGCCGGGACCCACATTGCCTCCGGGAGCAGAGAACAAAAGGATATTCGTAACCAGCATCGCCTATGACTCTAATCAACTTTTTGATCGCACCCGAGCAAATCAAATTTGTCAGAACCACGCTAAAAATTTAGGAGGAATATACAAAGCATTGATTTATTATTGCACCACAAACGCGACCCCTTATGTCGCTTTGCCGGCCGGCGCCCGTTTTTGGAATTGCAGCACCACTGAATGTTTTGAGGTCGCCGAAAGTCCCACGGATTTTTTCACCAAAAATACTGGCGATAATAATTACCTGAAGAATCCGATCAAATATGATGAAACGGGCGCGTCATCCGCAAGTCCGATAGCGGTTTGGACCGGTTTTACGCCCAATGGTTCCGGCGGCTGGACGGGGCAACTATGCAGTCCCACCGGCACCCCCCAAGGATTATGTTTTTCTCCCAGGGGAGCGGACGCTTATACAATATACGGCAACAACTTCAGCAAAGATATTGGATGGGCAAGTTTTGCCACCGCCCACTATCCGAATCCTTCCACCTGCTTGGCGGAATCACGAGCACTCTATTGCGTGGAGCAATAATGGCCTTTCCTCGCGATTTAACAAAAAAATGGTGCAAGTTAAAGATAACCAAGCAATCAATTTAAGTAACCAATTATTAGCAAGCGGACATAATCCCGGCTTCGAAAAAGAAATGCCATTTGAGCATATTCGAATAATTGCCGGAATAGTTAACAAAATTGAGGACGGAAAAGTTTATTTCACAACAAGTCTATCCGGAAATAATTATGAGTTTATCGCTAATACAAACAAAAATACAACTACTTTAAAAAAACATATTCCAAAATAAACGAACCCTGCGGTGAAGAATATTGCGACACTGAGGAAATTGAGACGCCAACAAGTATATTGACCTTCGTATAATAGCTTGAATATCATATCAATATAATTCGGAAGCTTTTAAAAATCCTTCCATTAATTCTTTGTCTTTGGCGATCTTGCGTTTGCCGGATTTGACCGCCCGCCCCAAGGCGGGCAGGCCTTGCGGTCGCAAGTTGCAAACGTATTTGTTTTTCATTGCCGCCCAGAAATATTCAACGGGATTAAGCTCGGGCGCGTAGGCCGGGAATCTCTCAACTCGCAGCCAGTTTTTTTGGGTCCTTAAATATTTTTTGACAATCTTGGCGCGGTGTGCCGCTAATCCATCCCAGAAAAGAAGCAATCTTTTTCCTTTAAACCAGCGTTTCAGCAATTTCAAATACACAAGCACATCCTCTTTTTTGACGCTGCCTTTTTTGCTTTTCAAAAGCATCGACGGATTGCCTCCTTTCGGCGCGCAAACCAGCGTTGCCGTTAAGCTCATTGCCGCCCACGATCCGGTGGATTTGATTACCGGCGTTTTGCCTTTGGGCGCCCAGGTTTTTCTGACCGTGGGCCGGTCGGAAATTCCCGATTCATCATGGAATCCCAGCTTAAAATGATGCTTTTGCGCCCATTTTTTTTAACCTTGGAAAGGTTTTTAACTTCCAAGTTTTGATGGCTTTCTCATCACGTTCTTTGGCTTTGATCTCGGGTTTTTGACTGGTAAAACCAAGCGAGATTACCACTCTCCAGACATGGCCGGGGTGATATTTCGTTCCCGCGATCTTTTTAATCAAATCCCGCAATCGGCTTAATGTCCAAAGGTCGGTGGCATACCCTTGCTTTTGCGCTCCCTTGAGAATCGCTTGCTTGATTTTGCGTTTTTCCTCTTGGGTTAATTTGGAATCCGGTCCGGGATTGCCTTTGCTTTTCAAACCATCCCAGCCTTTGGCTTTGTATGCTTCCACCCAGTTGCTTACCGCCTCAAAGCTGACTCCCAGCTTTTTGGCGATTTTGTATTGAGTTTGACCTTTTTCCCAAAGCTTAACGGCTTTGATTCTCCTTTTTTGGAGATCATCTTTGCTTTTGCAAGATGATGAAGAAATATGATGTTTCATATGTCTTCATTATCCCACAAAAGCGATAATAGTCAAGCTATTATGCGAAGGTCAATAGATGAAATTGAATTGAATGATATAATAGTAATTGAAAGCGAACAAGATATTAAACAAAATACCGAATTTACCACCAAAAAAATAACTTTTCGGTCCATAAAATAATGATAATCGCCGATTGTGTTCGGGTATAGATAGCTCGCGTTTCAATGTCAAATGAAAATTTAAAAAAATAAACTACCCCGGGGGCAGAGCCCCGAGGTATTCTTTCCGCTCCGCTTACGCTACGCGGTAGGAAAAGTTTGTTTATAGCCTCCGCTCCGCTTCGCTACGCTACGGGCAGCCATTCATCCCCGCGGCAAAGCCGACGGGGCATTCTGGCAGATAAATAAAATGGAACAAACAAAATTTGCCAAAGCATTGGCATTGTCAGTCGGAGTTTTGGTTTTCTCGGGCGCGATCAGCTACTTGATTTCCGCCGCTGATCCATGGCAACCGCCCACCGCCACTCCGCCCGGCAATAACGTTGCCGCCCCGATTAACGTCGGCGACGCCGCACAAGAAAAATTGGGCAATCTGGGCGTAAAAGGCGATTTTGTTCTTACAGGATCCAACCAATGGATATTCCACACTCCAGACGATGGACGGACAACAATGTATATCGCTCCTTGGAATGGTAGCAATTGGTCATGGGGGGCGTCGTTGACATTGCAACAGAATGGTAATGTCGGTATCGGCACAACCGCGCCGCAATTTAAGCTTTCGGTAACTGGATCGGCCAATATTTCGCGCGATGGCACTTCCGAATGTTGTTCAAGCGGCGATTTCACATTATCGTTGGCGGAAAACACCGCCACCACCGGGAAAAAAGCCGGCATTCAGTTCCATAATGGTAATGTTGGCGAAGGCCAATTGCGGCTTGACGATGGAAACGATGGCCGCGAGTTAAAAGCTTACAGTTATCAAACCGATATGGATTTGCACGCCACCGGTTATGTTCAGGGGGACAAGGGCCTATGCATTGGCAATGATTGTTGCACCAGTTGGGCGGAATGTCTCGGCGGCACTCCCAATCCCGATGATCCTTATCTTCCGCCATCGGGATGTACCGATACCTTGCCCGCCGGCAACAAAAAGATATTTGTCACCAGCAGTAGTTATGGTGTTGCCGACGTACACGCCGATAATTATACGCACGATATGAAGAAGGCCGATGATGCTTGCCAACTAAAAGCATCATCGGCCGGACTCGTCGGAACATACAAAGCGCTGATATATGAAACCGTATTACGTACAATGAACAATTGTAATGACATTTATGTTTTACGTGAACCAGCCCACGTTTTACCCGCCGCGGGAAATCTGTGGAACGGACAAAAAATCGGCGGCACCAATAATTGCAATTGGCACCTGATTGCAATAAACGGTAGCGATATGTTTTCGGCAGAATCAGACGAAAATTTTTTGAGAAATCCAATAAAATATAATGAAAAGGGCGCCGAAACTATTGCAAATGTATTTACAAACTTTCAACCGGTTGGCAACGGTACCTACAATAAAGCATATACTTGCCTAACAAACAGCACTTGCAGTTATCAGACAGGCGGCACCATACCTCAAATTGGATGTTATTATGGTAACAGCGCACAAAAAAATAAGTACTGGGCAGGAATACAAAAACCACCGCACGAATGGACTACTGATTGCCTTCCACCCTGCGACGATGCAAAAGCGCTTTATTGCGTGGAGCAATAGCGGCCGTTCGATAAAAGCGCCCTAAAAATTTTGGGGGGTTTTTATTGAAAATAACGGAAAAGTCAAATCTTTTTGGCTTATCCTTGATCGGTCATTCAATCAAAGCGAACGAATCTTGATCTTGATATTTTCCTGTTCAATCAAACGGAGGGCTCGGCTGGCCGGCAAACCCTCGGGAACGCGCGATGACAAACAATGCTTGGCATTGATCAGCGCCAGCCTCATTGAGTATTCAATATCCTTGCCCGATGCCAGCATTCCCGACATAAACCCCGAACCGAAAGCGTCTCCCGCGCCGGTGATGTTGGCAATTTTGAATTTCTTCAATTTCGCTTCGTAGATTTTGCCGCCGGCAATCACCACCGCGCCGTCTTCGCCTTTGGTAACCACGCTGATCCCCGAATGCATATGAACGATTTTTTTAATGATGCCGGCTTCATCGGCATAATCAACGCCGGTCATCATCGCCGCCTCTTCCTGGTTGAGAATTAAGACGTCAATACGCGCCAGCAGACTTTTGATGCACGCGCGCCCCATCGCCAGCTGGGAATTGCCCAAATTTGCCGCCACCATCGCGCCCCGCTTTTTGGCATGAAGGGTGATGCGCTCCGTCAGGCGGCACAGCTTCCCCGATAGCGGCGCCAGATAGAACAATTTGGCATTCAGCTTTTGCCAATCAATGTTTTCCGCCGCCAAAAGCTCGGACGCGCCGCGATAGACCAAAATCACCCGGTCCGTTCCGGGAGCGTTCAAGACCACGGAATTATTGGTGGCCTTTTTCGCCGTTTTGGAAAGAAATCCGGTATCAATCCCCAATTCGTTCAAATAGGCGACCGCTTCGCGTCCAGGGATATCATCGCCGGCCATGCCGCAATAGGCCGTCAAAAGACCCTGCGCCGCAAACGTCCGGGCGGTGTTGATTCCGCCGCCGCCGAAAGCAAACCGCGTGCCGGGAACGTCAATTTTTGATCCCAGATCAAAAACCATGTCCTTGGCCGGAGTGAAGTGTGCGCTTTTCTTGATGAATTTCGGCGGCAGATCCATGAACACATCCCATGCCGCACTCCCGAAAGTAATCACATCAAACATAAATTTGGATAATTTCCAATGTCAAGTAAAACTTAAAATCAAAAAATTACAGATTTTTGTAAGTATTTTTATTTTTCGGCCGAAAATGAGCAAAAACAATTTCTTTTTTCATCTCATTGACAAAATAGAAAATTCTAAAGCGATTGGCGCAGATATGCTTGCGCAACAATCCGTTTTTCCCTTCAACTTTTTGTGTTTTATAATATGGATTTTCCAAAATAATCGAGATGGCTTTTTCTATGCCACCCGCAACATTTTTATCAAATTTAAAATCGCGCAAATCGTTTTCAAACTCAATTGAATAAACCGATTTATAAATCGCCATTATTTTTTACTTCTCAAGATTTTCATAATTTCCTCATGCGAAGAAAACCGGCTATGTTTTATGTCGTCTTCCGCCCTTTCAATCGCGATTCTTTCATCGGGAGTCAGTTTGACCGTTTTTTCTTTTTTGGGACAAACAAAAGAAATCCCCGAATAAGCAGAGGTTTTTGCGTTGTCGGAAACTCTATCGGCATAAATCTTCTTATGTTTTACCATAACTTTAATATTAATAATTCAATTATCCACCCGATTTGTCAAATTTTTTATCAAATATTGACAAAATCAAATTTTGCTATACCTTAAAGCAAGGTGATTTTCAATGGGTTGTGGAGATTGGGACGACGAGGAACCAAGCAAAAAAGATATTCGAAGCGGTATCATTGCCGGATTCTGCGGTATCATCTTCGGCATAGGATTTTTTTTAGCGCTGTTCTTTCAATACCACAACAGTCCGCCTTTTGCCGTTTTTGTGTCTGGCGCCGTAGTAACGATTATTTTCGGCTTCTTCCTTGCATGGATTGGCTATGATGACGGCGAATGGAAAACTTCGTTATGGACTGTAATAATGGGTATCGTGTTAATGGCAGCAATAACACAACTTTAATTTTTCAATTAAATTGAAAAATTTTTTTATTTCTGCAGGCCGCCGAGTTTGATGATCGTTTTCATCACGCTGTCGGGATTCAAAGACATGGTTTCAATGCCTTCGCGCATAATAAATTCGGCAAATTCGGGATAATCGCTGGGCGCCTGGCCGCAAATGCCGATATATTTTCCGCGCGCCTTGCAGGCCTTAATCGCCTGTGCCACCAGCATTTTTACCGCCTCGTTGTTCTCGTTGGCGATATACGATAACTGTCCCGCATCCCGGTCCAATCCCAGCGCCAATTGCGTCAAATCGTTGGAGCCGATTGACATCCCGTCAAAAATCTCCAGGAATCTGTCGGCAAGAATAACATTTGACGGAATCTCGCACATCACCATTATTTTTAATCCGTTGACACCCGATTGAAGACCGTTATTTTTCATGGCTTCAATCACCTTTTTACCTTCCTCGACCGTGCGGCAAAACGGCACCATCACCCAAACATTGTCCAACCCCATCGTTTCGCGGACTTTTTTAATCGCCGCGCATTCCATCGCAAACGCCGGGGCAAACCGCGGATCGTAATATCTTGACGCGCCGCGCCAGCCGATCATCGGGTTTGATTCGGCCGGCTCATAGTCCTTGCCGCCGATCAATTCGCGGTATTCGTTGGTTTTGAAATCCGAAAAGCGGACGATCACATGTTTGGGATAGAACGCCGCCGCAATCGTGGCCACCCCTTCGGCCAGCTTATCCACGAAGAATTCTTTTTTATCTTTATAGCCGGTGGTAATCTTTTCAATCTGCGCCTTTACTTTTTTGTCCTTCAACCGGGCAAAATTAATCAGCGCCAGCGGGTGCACCTTCACTTTGTCGGCAAAAATAAATTCCACCCGCGCCAGCCCCACGCCGTCATTAGGCAGAAAAGACGCTTTGAACGCGCCTTCCGGCGTGCCCACATTCAGCATAATTTTTGTTGGCAATTCCGGAATCGTTTTCAGATCATATTCTTTCT
>DIWQ01000059.1:26508-27397 GCA_002423555.1 Patescibacteria group bacterium UBA6102 | reverse complement strand
TGAGAATCAATATCAGTGTTATCAAGGCGGATCTGGGGGCGATCGGCGGCCATATCAAACCATCGCGGGCGTTGTTGGATGCGGTGGAAAATCACATAAAATCAAAGAGCAAGGGGCTGGCGATTGACTGGCGCATCACTTTTACCGGCGACGATATCGCGATTTTGTTGACGCACAACAAAGGCGTTGAAAATGAAAAAATCCACCGCTTGTGCTGGGACGCGTTTATTGCGGGGATGAAAATTGCCAAAGAACAGGGGCTTTACGGCGCGGGGCAGGATTTGTTGAAGCTTGAGTTCAACGGCACGGTGAAGGGGTTGGGGCCGGCCGTGGCGGAAATGGAATTTGAAGAGCGCGCCGCGGAGTCGTTTCTGGTGATTGCCGCCGACAAGACCGATCCGGGAGCATTCAATCTGCCGCTTTATCTGTCATTTTGCGATCCGATGTATAATTCCGGTCTGCTGATATCTCCGAAAATCCGGCAAGGTTATGTTTTTCGCGTGATTGATATGTCGCCGTCCGACGGCGAGAGATCAACTGAATTGAAATCTCCCGAAGAAATCTATGATTTGGCGGTGCTTTTGCGCGATCAGGAAAGATTCGCAATCGCGTCGGTGGTTTCGCGCGCCGCGGGAGAACCGGCGGCGGCGGCCAGCACCACGCGCCTGCACAATATCGCGGGTAAATATGCGGGCAAGGATGATCCGGTGATGATTGTCAGAACGCAGAAAGATTTTCCCGGTTCGGGGGAGTTGCTGGCGCCGTTTTCAATCGGGCACTTTGTCGCCGGTTTTATGCGCGGATCTCACTACGGACCGCTGATGCCGGTCAAACAGAATTCGGAAGTTTCCTTTTTTGACGGTCCGCCGATCGTGAGCGCCGCGGCCTA